>JBAPSR010000036.1:0-5380 GCA_049281755.1 Binataceae bacterium (SeqCode) | reverse complement strand
GGGGGCGCGACTCTCCACTGCGTTTCGAGCACCTGCAGCGCCGCGATCGCGCGCATCCGCACGCTCGGCCACCGTTCGGGCGCGATCGCGCGCATCGTTCCGGCGTCGCGCGGCTCGATGTCACGAGCGCAGAACACCTCGACGATCGCGCGTTCGAGCGCGGCCAGCTCCGCGAGATAAGGATACTCGCGGCGAAGCGGATGCGTACGCAGAAAATCGGCGAGGTATCTACCCGCCCAAAACACCGACGCCTCGGTGGGTGGATACTCAGTCAGATATCCAGTCACGAGATTGTGGAAATTATCCTCACCCAGGACTGCTGCAACCGCCGAGAAATCCTCCTTGAGGACCTCCAGCAGGCGGAAGAAATACATATTCGCGTAAATATCCAGTCGCTCGACCGTCGTCATCCGCGGGTCGCCGCCGATCACCGCGTCGAGTCCTCCGCGCGGAAGACCGCGCTCGTGCTCGAGCCCTTCGGCAACGCCGCCCGGCGCCGCGATGAGCCGGTAGAGCAGGCCTTGCGTGTGCTTAAGCTGAAGCGGCATGGATCGTCGCGGAGTGAGGGCGCACGGATTCATAGATCCGCCGTGCGCGCTCAGCGGCAGCGGCCAGAACCGCAAACGCCGGGATATTATCGTCCCATTCTATCAGGGTCGATACCGCGCCGAAGCGGCGGAGCGCGCGCGCGTAGAGCGCCCACACGTCGTTGCGGATCGGATGGTCGTGCGTGTCGAGCAGGTAATCGCCGTGGTCGCTGTGACCCGCGAGATGAAACTGCACGACTCGCTCAGAGGGTATCGCGTCGATATACTCTTCGGCGCTGAAGCGATGGTTGAATGCGTTTACAAATATATTGTTGATATCGAGCAGAATACCGCAGTCGGCTTCCTCGGCGACCGCGCGCACGAATTCCCACTCCGTCATGTCCGAATCGCGAAAGGTAAGGTAGCGCGATACGTTCTCGATTAGTATGTAGCGTCCCAGCATGTCCTGGACGCGGCGGATTCGCGCGGCGACGTGGCGCACGGTTTCCTCGTTATGCGGAAGCGGCAGCAGGTCGTGCAGACGATGCCCACCCACGCCGCTCCAGCATAGATGGTCGGATATCCACGCGGGCGCGGTGCGGCGGGCGAGCGCGCGCAAACCGCGAAGATATGCGAGATCAAGCGCGTCGGTCGAGCCGATCGACATCGACACCCCATGCATCACGACTGGATAATTCGCGCGCACCGCGTCGAGAACCTCGAGCGGGCGTCCGCCGGCGACCATGAAGTTCTCCGAAATGACTTCGAACCAGTCGATATCCGGATGCCGTTTGAGAATATGCGCGTAGTGCGGACGGCGCAGACCGGCCCCGAAGCCGAGAAACGGAAAATCCGCGCGCTGAAACATAGGAAGCCGAATCCGCGTCGGGGCGGTTTATCGCCTAGTTCTCCTTCGCGGCGTGGCCGCCCTGCTTGGCGCATTGCTGCGTGTTCGAGGTCATCACGTAGCCTTTGCCCTTGCAGGAGTTCTGGCCCTCGCATCCGCTGACAGCGGTCTTGCACGAGCTTTGCCCCTTGCACGCGTTGCCGCCGATACATTTCACCAGAAACGGCGCTTTCGCCGGAGTCGCGCTGTCGGCCGCCATCGCGCTGCCGGTGAACATCAGGGCTACGGCGGTGGCGAGCATCGCACCGCCAAGTGCTGATTTTCTCATGAGTGATTCTCCTTTTCCGCGGGTCGCCGGAATCAGCCGCGGCGTTCTCAGTTGCAATTCATCGCGATCACGCGATGCCATCTTACCTGCGGGCTCCGGCTCGCGCCAAGGCATCAAACGATCGCGGGATTTTAGCCGCCACCGATGCTATCGTCGCGGCTTCGACGATGAGTATTCAAGCCTATCGTTCGCCGTGGCCCGGGGCGGCGGGAAGCCGCACCGCGCTTTTTTCGATCGGCGCCGGAATTGCGCTGATGTTCCTGGTCGGGCCGCTGGTCAAGCTCGTGGTCACGAGCAATCCGCGCGGCTTGCTCAACTCGTTTGCCGACCCCGAGGTCATCAGCGCGATCGGACTGAGCGTGCTCGCGGCCACCTGGGCAACCGCGCTCGGCGCGATCATCGGACTTCCGCTCGGCTTCGTGCTCGCGCGGCATAGCTTCGCGGGCAAGGCGATCGTGGAAGGACTGATCGATCTGCCGGTTGTGATCCCGCATCCGATCGCCGGAATCGCGTTGCTGTTCGTGTTCGGCCGCGGCTTCTTTGTAGGGCATACGTTCTCGATGCTCGGAATTCATTTTGCCGGCGCGATTCCGGGAATCGTGATCGCGATGCTGTTCGTGTCTGCGCCGTTTCTGATCAACGCCGCGCGCGACGGTTTTCGCGCGGTCGATCCGCGCCTCGAAGGCGTTGCGCGAACGCTGGGGCGCGGTCCGTGGGCGGTCTTTTTCGGCGTCACGATTCCCCTGGCGCGGCCGTCGATCGTTTCGGGCGCGGTCATGATGTGGGCGCGGGCGCTCAGCGAGTTCGGCGCGGTGGTGGTGCTGGCGTACTATCCGATGACCGCGCCGGTTCTGATCTACGATCGCTTCGAGGGCTTCGGTCTCGATGCCGCGCAGCCAGTCGCCGCGGTGGTGGTAATCGTTGCGCTCGCGATCTTCGCGGCTCTCAGGTGGCTCAACCTGCGCGAGCAGGCATCGTGACGGAAAACGGCGCGCGGCAAATTTAACGCCGGGCGGCGGCGAGCATCTCGCCCCGGTCGGCGGCGTCGAACAGATGCAACTGATGCGGAGAGCCGCCGGCCGGTATCTCGACCGGATATTTTCCGGTGAAGCAGGCGTCGCAGTAGCCCTCGCGATTTCCGTTGCCGACGAACGAGTACAGCCCTTCCCAACTCAGGTAGCCGAGCGAGTCCGCGCCGATCCATCGCCGGATCTCCTCGACCGAGTGCGACGAGGCGAGCAGCTCTTCGCGGGTCGGCGTGTCGATTCCGTAAAAGCACGAGTTGGTCGTGGGCGGCGCGGCGATCCGCATGTGCACTTCGCGCGCACCCGCCTGCCGCAGCATCGGGATCACCTTGCGCAGCGTGGTGCCGCGCACCAGCGAATCCTCGATCAGCACGATCCGCTTGCCGCGCAGCAACTCCGCGACCGGGTTGAATTTGACCTTGACGCCAAAGTGCCGGATCGACTGGCGCGGCTCGATAAAGGTTCGGCCAACGTAATGGCTTCGGACCAACGCCATCTCGAACGGGATCTTGGATTCTTCGGCAAAGCCGAGTGCGGCCGGTGTGCCGGAGTCGGGCACCGGAACGACCAGATCAGCGTCGACCGGACACTCGCGCGCCAGCGCCCTGCCCTGCTGCTTGCGCACGGAATAAACATTGCGGCCGTAGAGCAGGCTGTCGGGACGCGCGAAGTAAACATACTCGAAGATGCAGCGCTTGGGGCCGGTTGGCGCGAACGGATGGAGCGAGCGCAGCCCGTTCTCGTCGATGATCACCATCTCGCCCGGCTCGACTTCGCGCACATATTCGGCGCGGACCAGGTCGAGCGCGCAGGTCTCAGAGCTGACGATCGTCGCGCCGTTGCAAGTGCCCAGCACCAGCGGGCGAAAGCCGTGCGGATCGCGCACCGCGATCAGGCTCTTCTCGGTCAGCAAGACCAGCGAGTACGCGCCGCGCACCTGCGCGAGCGCCTCGATCAATTTTTCGGGCAACGTGGGCGCGCGCGAGGCTGCGATCAGATGAATCACGATTTCGCTGTCCGACGACGAATAGAAAATCGTGCCGCCCGCTTCGAGCTGCTCGCGCAGCTCGTCGAAATTCACGATATTGCCGTTGTGCGCGACCGCGAGGCCGCCCTTGGAGTACTCGACCACGATCGGCTGGCAGTTCTTGAGCGAGCTCGAGCCGGTGGTCGAATAGCGGTTGTGTCCGATTGCGCTGGTGCCTTCGAGCTCCGCGATAATGCCGGAATTGAAAACGTCGGCGACCAGGCCCATCCCGCGATGCGAGATCAGCGCCTTGCCGTTGGAAGAAACAATTCCCGCAGATTCCTGCCCGCGATGCTGCAGCGCGTAGAGCCCGAGGTACGCCAGATTGGCGGCCTCCGGATGGCCGTACACGCCGAAGACGCCGCACTCGTCGTGGAAGGCGTCGAGTTTGGATTCCTCGACTATCACCGCGCCGTCGTCAGTCATGGCTGGCTAGCCTCCCGGGAATTGCGGCTTCATAAAGCTCGTACAACTCGTCTATGTCCTCGTTTACGGCTGGCAGGAGCGCGAGCCGCGGTTCAGCGACCACGCGTCCGGCCCGATAGACCGTCAACCCGCGGCTCAAGAAGACCCGCTCCACCGCCGCAACTTGGTCGGCTGCCGCGGAGATCACGACGGTCGAAGGTCCTTCTCCAAACAATTCCACCGTGTCGGCCAAGCCGTGCGCGGACAGATCAAGCTCAGCGCCCAGCCTCGCCTCGGGATTGAAACAGGCTTCCGCGATTGCCACCGCGAGCCCGCCTTCGGCTGCGTCGTGGCATGATCTTATCAACCCGTGCTCGGCGCATTCAACCAGCCCTTCGAGCAATGCGTTTTCACGGATAAGATCGATTGGGCGGAGCGTCTCGCCGCTCTCGCCGAACATCGCGGCGTACTCCGACGCGGCGAGCGACGGCATGCCCGTCCGGACGATCAGAATCGCGTCGCCGGCGCGCTTGAAATGGGCGGTTACGTGATGCGCGACGTCGGTCATCAGGCCGACCACGGCGATCGTGGGAGTCGGCGGAATGGCGCGTCCTTCGGTCTCGTTGTAGAAGCTAACGTTGCCGCTCACGACCGGTGCGCCGATCGCGCGTGACGCGTCGCCCAGGCCGCGCACGCCCTCGGCGAACTGCCACATGATCTCGGGCCGTTCGGGATTTCCGTAGTTGAGGCAATTCGTGATTCCGACCGGGCGCGCGCCCACGCACGCGACATTGCGCGCCGCCTCGATAACGGTCGCGACCGCACCGGCGTAAGGATCGAGCGCGCAAGCTCGAGGATTGGAATCGACCGTGAGCGCAATCGCGCGGCGCGAACCTTTGATCCGCAGGACTGCGGCGTCTCCCCCCGGTCCGCGCACCGTGTTGCCCTGCACGATCGAATCGTACTGGCGATAAACCCATCTTTTAGATCCGATGTTCGGATTCGAGAGCATCGCGCGCAGCGCCGCCGCGGGCTTGGGACTCTCGCGGCGGGAACCTGCGGGATTGGTTTGCGGAGATTTCGGCGGATGCGCCGGACGATCGTAAACTGGAGCGTCGTCAGCCAGTGCACCGGCCGGAATGTCGGCGACGACTTGTCCGCGCCATCGGGCGCGCCATCGATGGTCGCCGGTGATTTCGCCGATCACGACCGCGTGCAGAT
>JBAPSR010000035.1:0-1781 GCA_049281755.1 Binataceae bacterium (SeqCode) | reverse complement strand
GAAGAAACGCTCGCGCGGCTCGGCTTCGCGGCGGCCAGGACGGTCGAGGTCGCGTTTCTGGACTCTCCGTATCGCGAGGCCCTGACTGGAATCGCGCAGCGCCAGCCGCGCTTCTATGCGGCGCTCGACGGCAAGGGCTCGGTCGAGATGCGCGACTTCCGAACGATGCGCGATCTGCATCTTGGCTATGCGATGCTCGATCAGATCGACGGGGCGCGGCCGCTGTTCCGCGCGCTGCTCGAGATCGATATCGGAAGTCCGGGTTTCCGGGCGTCAGTCGCGGCACGCGAGATTCGGCTGAGCCAGATTCTGCTGACTGCGTTTGCACGCGCGGCTCTGGGGGGAGCGCTCACGCCCGAGCCGATCGAGGCCTCCCGCCTGACCGCGATGCGCGACGCTCTGATGACCTATCGCGGCGGTATCGGCAAACTAAGCGAGGCGCTGCACGAGTTGGTCGCGAAGACGGTAGCCACGCGGCTGGATGAATCCGAGCGCACTGCGGGCGCGGAGTTCCTTAACTCGTGCCTGAACGTGTTCGAAGAAGAGTTCGCTGGCCTGGGCGCCGAGCGCGAGATCGACCCGCGCTTTATCCGCAGCGTGCTGATCAGGCGCGGCTGACAAGTCGCCGTCGAAATCTCGCGGCTCGATTCCCACTCCCGCCGTCATTTCGAGCGCTGCGCGAGAAATCCCGAGGCGTCCATGCTCGACGCCAACCTCAGATGCAGCGGCCCCTCGCCTGGGAACGCCAATCTCCCGATTGGCGTCTTTCCGCCCGCCAATCGGGAGATTGGCGATCCCGGGTTAGCGGGCGATCGTGATCGTTCGCTGGGTGCCGGAGCGGTCGAGGGTGATCGCGATGGGGCCCGTGCTTTTCACCGCGTCGATGCCGGCGCTGAAATCGGACGCTTGCGTCACCGCGTGCGAATCCACCTGGGTCACGATATCGCCGCGGGCGATGCCTGCGTGCTCGGCGGCCGGCGTGGTATCCGCCACCAGCACTCCGCCTCCGGACGGAAGACTGAACGCGGCGGCGAGCGCGGGAGTCAAATCCTGAACCGTGATTCCGAGCGCGGTCGCGACGTGCGGTCCCGGTTCCATCGGCGGCCGTTCGGCAAGACTCGCGCGGGGCGCATTGATGAACAGGGGCGCGGCAACATAAATCGGCGCGCCGGAATCCATCGCAAGCGCGATCGCGTCGCTCGGGCGGCTGTCGATCGTATACTTGCCGGCGTCCATGAAAATTTTCGCGTAGTAAGTCTCGCCTCGAAGGTTGGAAATCTCGACCCGATCGATCCGGTTGCCGGTCTGGCTGATTACCGTGCCGAGCAGATTATCGGTCAGCGGACGCGCCGGCTTGACTCCACGCAGCGAGAGCAGGATCGACTGCGCCTCGACGTTGCCGATGAGGATCGGAAGCTCGCGCCGATCGCCTGAATCGACCAGGAGCACGAAGTGCGCTTGCGCTTCCTCATCGAAGCCGACGGTCGCGACCGTGACCCGCACGGCGTCGGCGCTGCGGGCCGAAGACGTACTCTCCGGCGCTGCGGCGTGCTGCCCGCACGCACACGCTGCGAGCGTCGCGGCGAGAGTCAGCAGGCATAGATGGCGCGCTGCGAAGGCCTGCATGGGAATCAGGTTACGCGCCCGGCGCCCCGGAAGCCAAGCGGCGGAAGCCCTTTGCGATGATGTACAGCTCGGAGGAGCCGGGGCGGGTCGCGGCGGTGCGCGTTACTTCGACGCGCGCGAAGTCGCGCTCGATTTCGGCGACGATATCCTTGAAC
>JBAPSR010000034.1:0-1546 GCA_049281755.1 Binataceae bacterium (SeqCode) | reverse complement strand
GCGACGGCGTTGAGCAGTGGAGCGTCGGAAATCTGAATCAGCCCGCCGAAAGGCCGATCCAGCTCCAGGATCAGAAAGATCGCACCTGAAACCGAAAAGGCGCAGAGGAATATGGTAGCGACGACGGTCGCGTTGCGGGGCGCGAAAAGCCCGAAGCTCAAAAAGATAACAGTTACCCAGAAAACCATTAATACGAGGAATGGCATGGGGATCGAGCTGCCCGCCTGCTCGAACAGTAGCCATCGTGTCTGTCCTAGCTCGATGCTCATCCTCAACGCTTGGGCCTGCAGCGAGCGCTGAACTTCGTTCTGCGGCGAAAGTTCCTGGATCGCATCGTAGAAGCCTTCGCCCGCGCCCATGTTCGGCTGCAACTCATTCCCTCCCGAGTGGCTATCGGGCCAGATCCGAGAAATCATCTCGGCAACCGTGTTGGCGAGCATTTCGCGAGCCTTCTTCGTCTCGGGCCCATAATGAGCGAGCACGCGATCAAGGAGAATGACATTGGCGGAAATCTGTCTGACCTCGTTTCTCTGCGCGTCGTAAGAACTCTTGGCCGAGTTGATCAGCAGAGCGAGAACCAATGCCGACATCATCGAGGTCAGCGCCATTCCCAGCTTGATCACATCCTTGGAATCGGGGCTGAGATGGTGTTCGGGGAGAATCAGGTGGAGAGCCATTCCGAGAAGCGCGCCTCCAAAGACACACGCCAACACGATGAAGCCAATGTCCGTTGCGCTCACAAACGTCTTCTCCGAATTTCAATTGCCATCGACTGTCATCGTTAAATTCCGGCGGACGGCACGGTCCGGTTTCGCTAAGCACGGTCAAACAGGTCGTCCGCAGAGCGGGCTTCTCGCCCATGCTTCCAGCTCAAAAGGCATACGATGCACCAGGCGGCCATCAGCGCATGCAACACCACGGCTGGCCACAGAGCGACGCCGATCTGCTGCCATCCGATGCCGGCATCCCCGAGAATGACTACTGCGCCGAGATTGTATACAACCATCGCGGCGACCAACCCTCTAGCGGCGCGGCTCTGCATGTCGCCGCGTGCAAGCCAACAGGCCACGCCTAGCGTTAGCAACGCGCACCCGCCGACGCGCGCCACAGTCAAGGCGGCCCGTGCCTCCAACGGCGCGCCCAGCAGGAGCGTCGCGCTTACCGAGGGGAAACATAGCAGTGCGCAGCCAGCGCCGAGTTCAATCACTGCGGTCGCGGTGTAAAGTGCCTCTCCGGAAGTTAGTCCTGACGCAGATTTCATTTTCTCGGCGTCACGATCTCGGTGAAGCTCTTTGATTTCGCCCGTGCCACCGCACCAGCAGGTCCGGTGATCCCGGCTCCCCGCATGCAGCAATTATCGCCGGTGAAAGCAGTGCTGCACTTAAGCTTGCTGAGTTCATATTTTTTCTTTGCTGTTGCCTAGTCTCTGGCCTCGGCGAGTCGCTGCGCGATAAACTTTCGATCTGCGCCCGTCAACTGCTCGGGTCCGAGGTTGAAGGTCAGCTTGTCGAGCGTGCCGGTGAATGCGAACGGCACCTGGTAGTCG
>JBAPSR010000033.1:0-9890 GCA_049281755.1 Binataceae bacterium (SeqCode) | reverse complement strand
TGTGCGAGCGCCGCAGCCTAATGCCTGTGCCACGTGAGGCTCGAATCTATTCCTTTCGCGAGGGCGCCCTACCCGACCGGGGCGGGATGCTTGATCGGCAGGTCGTTGTACTCGAACGTCAGCTTGTTGTCGATCACGTCGACCGTGACCTTGCCGCCCTTGGTCAGTTTGCCGAACAACACGTCGTCGGCCAGCACGCGCGCGAGCTATCGTAAGGCCCATGATCTGTGTGCTAAACTTAGGTCATACCATGAGTGCTAAACGTGCGCATATAATTCTTCCCGAAGAATTGGCCGACGGAATCGACGCAATCGTTGGACCGCGCGGCCGTAGCCGTTTCATTGTTAAGGCTGCCGCCGAGGAGTTGCGTCGCCAAATGCAGCTCCGTGCTCTGGAAGCGGCGGCCGGATCATGGAAGGACCGTGATCATCCGGAGCTCGCAAAAGGCGCGCGGACTTGGGTAAGGCGGCTCCGTGCCGAGAGCGACCGCCGCCTTTCTCGAGGGCGCCGCGCGCACTAGTGTCCACCTTTCTGCTCGATACTTCGGTGATCGTGGATGCGCTGAACGGGAAGCGTAACCGCAAGCACCAGCTTGGACAGCTTCTAAGTCAGGGCGATGTTCTCGCCTGCTGTTCGATCAATATCGCCGAGGTCTACGCCGGGATGCGGCCTCATGAGGCGGCTTCGACCGATTCGTTTCTGAGAAGCCTGGCTTACTACGAGATCACCTGGGAGAGCGCCAGAAGAGCAGGCGAACTCAGATACCAATATGCGCGGCTGGGCCGCACCCTTTCTCTGGCCGATACGTTGATCGCCGCCGTCGCGCTGCTCCACGATCTGGTCCTGATTACGGACAATGTGAAAGACTACCCGATGGCCGGCCTGCGTTTGCGCTCACTCTAGTGAAGGAAGGAGCTCTCTTCTCGCGCCGCTCTTCTACCCGACCGGGGCGGGATGCTTAATCGGCAGATCGCTGTAGTCGAACGTCAGCTTGTCGTCGATCACGTCGACCGTGACTTTGCCGCCCTTGGTCAGTTTGCCGAACAACACGTCGTCGGCCAGGACGCGCGCGATCTCATTCTCGATCAGGCGCCCGAGCGGACGCGCGCCGAAGCGCGGGTCAAAGCCGCGCTCCGCTAGCCACTTCTTCGCCGCCGCCGTCGTGTCGAGCACGACCTTCTGCTTGTCGAGCCGATCCTGCAGCTCGCCTAAGAACTTCTCGACCACCTGCTCGATGATCGGCGCAGAGAGCGAGGCGAATTCGATCGTCGCCGAGAGCCGGTTCCGGAACTCGGGACTGAACATCCGTTCGAGCACCGACTTCGGATTACCCATCCCGACGCCGCCGCGAAAGCCGATCGTCCCGCGCGCGAGCTCCTGCGCGCCGGCGTTGGTCGTCATCACCAGGATCACGTTGCGGAAATCCGCCTTGCGGCCGTTGTTATCGGTCAGCGTCGCGTGATCCATCACCTGCAAAAGAATATTGAACAGGTCCGGATGCGCCTTCTCGATCTCGTCAAGCAGCAGCACGCAATGCGGGGTCTTGTTGATCGAGTCTGTGAGGAGCCCGCCCTGATCGAACCCGACGTATCCCGGAGGCGCGCCGATAAGCCGCGAGACGGTGTGGCGCTCCATGTACTCCGACATGTCGAAGCGCAGGAACTCGACCCCCATCACCTTGGCTAGCTGGCGCGCAACTTCGGTCTTGCCGACGCCCGTTGGACCGGCGAACAAAAATGCGCCGACCGGACGATCAGGATGACTCAGCCCCGAGCGCGCGAGCTTGATCGCACGCGCAACCGCGTCGATCGCCTGGTCCTGCCCGAACACCGCCTGCTTGAGCTCTTCGCCCAGGCTCTGCAGGCGCGTGCGGTCGGTCGCCGAGACCGTGCGCTCCGGTATTTTCGCCATCCTTGCGATCGTCCGCTCGACGTCGCGCACCCCCACCGTCACCGGCTCGGGCGCGCCCTTGCCGCGCAAATGGCCCGCGACACCAGCTTCGTCCATCACGTCGATCGCCTTGTCGGGCAGGAAGCGATCGTTGATGTAGCGGCTGCTGAGCTCGACCGCCAATCTGATCGCGGGCCCGGTGTAGCGCACGTTGTGATGCTTTTCGTAGTAGGACTTGAGTCCCTCGAGTATCTGGATCGCTTCTTCCTGCGTGGGCTCGAGCACGTCGATCCGCTGGAAGCGGCGCGCGAGCGCCTTGTCGCGATCGAACGAGCGTTTGTACTCCTGATAGGTCGTCGATCCGATGCATCGAAGCTCGCCCGAGGCGAGCGCCGGCTTGAGCAGGTTCGACGCGTCCATCGTAGAGCCCGAGGCCGCACCGGCGCCGACGATCGTATGAATCTCGTCGATAAACAGCACGCGCTTGGGATTTCCCGCGACCGCCTTGATCACCGCCTTGAGCCGCTGCTCGAAGTCGCCGCGAAATCGCGTGCCCGCAAGCAGCGCGCCCATGTCGAGTCCGTAGAGCTCGACGCCCTTGAGCGCCTGCGGCACCTCGTCGTGATGAATCGCGAGCGCCAGACCTTCGGCGAGCGCCGTCTTGCCGACCCCAGCCTCGCCGACGAACACCGGATTGTTTTTGCGCCGGCGCAGCAGCACGTGAATCGCGCGCTCGAGCTCGTTTTTGCGCCCGACCAGCGGATCGATCTTTCCCGCAGCCGCGCGCTCGGTCAGATTGACCGCGTAGGTCAGCAGCGCCTTGGACGGCGAGAGTTTGCGCTCGCCCTCGTCGTCGCCCTCGCCTTCGCCGTGCGCGTCGTCTTCCTCTTCGGCTTCTTCATCGACGCCGCCGGCGTCGCGCAGCTCGTCTTCGCCGACTTTGGAAACTCCGTGCGAGATGAAATTGATCACGTCGAAGCGCGTGACCCCCTGCTCTTGCAGGAAGAACAGGGCCGGCGACTCCGCCTCCTGGAACATCGCGACCAGCACGCTCGCGCCGTTGATTTCGTTGCGTCCCGCCGACTGCGAATGCACCGCGGCGCGTTGCAAAGCGCGCTGCACGCCGAGCGCGTAGCGGGGAGCCGCGTTCTCCCCGGCCGGCATCGGCTCGACCTGATCATTCAGATAGCGTTCGAGCTTGCGCTTGAGCGCGTCGAGGTTGGCGCCGCAGCGTTTCAGGATATTGCTCGCCGTGACGTCATGGATCATCGCGTAGAGCAGATGCTCCAGGCAGACGTATTCGTGACGGCGATTGGCGGCTTCGGTCATCGCGAGCTGCAGTGTCACCTGGAGCTCGCGGCTGATCATAATGTTATTGGACGGAGGCATCTGGTTTTAACCCCGGCGCGGGCCCGGCTTCCTACTCCTTTTCCATCACGCACTTGAGAGGATATTCGGCCTGGCGCGCAAGCTCTTCGACCGTGTGAACCTTGGTTTCCGCGACCTCGAACGGATACACCCCCGCCACCCCCATCCCGTTCTGATGCACGTGCAGCATGATGCGGGTGGCCTCTGCGTGCGGCCGATGAAAGACCGCCTTCAAAACTTCGACTACGAATTCCATCGGCGTGTAATCGTCGTTGAGCAGGATCACCTTGTACAGCGGCGGCTTGGCGGTCTTCGCCCGGGTCTTGGTTCGGCGCTCGGTGACGGTGCCGCCGCCCGTATTGCGCGAATCCTCGCCGCCCACGCCGTCGTCGCCGACTCGCGCTCGAGCGATATGCTGAGCAATTCGTAGCGGTTGCAGCTTCGTGTCCATCTTGCGTTCGCCGAGGGACCGTTCCCACACTTCATAGAATATCAAATTAACCACTGTCTTAGGGAGTGCTTGGTTGGGCAATTGCGGTTTGCTAATCGTCCCGCGATTGTTACGCTTTCGCTCGGAACAGACTTGGCGATGCCATGAACGATTCGGCCGAACATCTCGAACTCAAAATAGTCGAGGGGATCGAAAAGATCCCGCGCGGCGAATGGGACGCGATGCTCTCGCCGGACGATTCTCCGTTTCTCGAATGGGACTGGCTGGCCGCGATGGAGCGCTCGGGCTCCGCCACGCGCAAATCCGGATGGGCGCCGTACCATATTGTGATGCGCGAGCGCGGCACCCGCGCGATTACCGCCGCGTGTCCGCTCTATCTCAAATCGCACAGCATGGGCGAGTTCGTGTTCGATCACGGATGGGCCGACGCGGCCTCGCGCGCGGGAATCCACTACTACCCGAAGCTGGTGGTCGGCGTGCCGTTCACTCCTCACACCGGGCGCAGGCTCGTCACCGCGCCCGGAGCGGACCGCGGCGCGATGACGCGAGTTCTGGCAGGCGCGCTCGCGACGCTATGCGACGAAAACAAGCTCTCGTCCGTGCACGTCAACTTCTGCGCCGACGACGAGGCGCCCGCGCTCGCGCAGGCTGGATTCCTCGAGCGCTGGGGCTACCAGTATCACTGGCAAAACGACGGCTTCAAAACCTTCGACGATTATCTGGCCCGGCTCAAGCACAAACGCCGCAGCGCGGTCCGTCACGAACGCGCCGCGGTCGCCGATGCGGGGATCAAAATTCGCCTCCATCATGGCGACGAAATTCCCGATGCGCTGTTTCCCGTGATGTACCAGGTCTATCTCTCGACCATCGAAAAGCTGTACTGGGGCCGGCAGTACCTGACCGAAGAGTTCTTCGGCCTTCTGCGCAAGAACTTCAAGCGAAACTTGAGCTTTATCGCGGCCTACGACGGAGCCGAAATTGTCGCGGGCGCGATCTGCCTCGAAAAGGCGGGCGTGCTCTACGGACGCTATTGGGGATGCTTTCGCGACGTCCGCTTCCTGCACTTCGAGGTCTGCTACTACGCCGGAATCGAGCATGCGATCGCGCGCGGGCTCACGCGCTTCGAGCCGGGCGCAGGCGGCGAATACAAATGGCTGCGCGGCTTCGACCCTGCGCTCACGCGCAGCATGCACTACGTCGCGCATCCGGGCCTGCGCAAAGCGATCGCGGATTTTCTCAAGCGCGAACGCCGCGAGGTCCAGGGATGGATCGCCGCGGGCAGCGAGCGCTCGCAACTCAAACCTCCTCCACCAAGCGACGAGGAGCAGCAGTAAGCGGCACGAGGTATTCGCGATGGAAACCAAAGTCGATGAAATCGCCGATCGCATTTACCGCTTTGCGACCTTCATTCCTGGCGTCGCCGGCGTCGGCTTGACCTTCAACCAGTTCCTGATCGACGCGGACCAGCCGCTCCTGTTCCACTGCGGCCAGCGCGCGCTGTTCCCATCTGTTTCGGCGGCGGCGGCGCGAGTCATCGAGCTGCATCGCTTGCGCTGGATCACCTTCAGCCACGTCGAGTCCGACGAATGCGGATCGATGAACGAGTGGCTCACGGCCGCTCCCATGGCCACTGCCGCGCACGGCCGCGTCGGCTGCAATATTTGGCTGAGCGACACCGCGATACGTCCGCCCCGCGCGCTGGCCGACGGCGAACAGATCGATCTGGGCGGCAAAATCGTGCGCCGGATCGATACTCCCCATCTGCCTCACTGTTGGGACGCAGGTCTGATATTTGAGGAAACCACCCGCACGCTGTTTACCAGCGACCTCTTCACGCAACTCGGCGAACCCGCGGCGGTGACTGGTCGCGACGTCGCCACGACGGCGGTCGAAGTCGAAAAGATTCTGCCATTCACCAGCCTGACGCCCGGCGCCGCTCCCACGGTGCGCAAACTGGCCGCGCTTGCGCCGCGCACGCTCGCGATCATGCACGGCTCGTCATTTACGGGCGACGGCGCCGCGATGCTCTCGCGGTTGGCGGACCACTACGCGCAGCAATTGCGCACCGCGACCGCTGGATAACCCTCGCGGCCAATTTCGGCGTTCAGTTCTCGGTTGGCTCGGTCGGAAAAGGCAGGGTGGGCGTCTCGTCCACCTGGCGCGGAATCTTGTCGATCGGGGTTAGCTGAAGTTCCTTGTCGCTCGCGATTCCGAGCTCCTTGAATCGGCGCGCCGCGGGAGCAACGCGCATCTCGAACGAGCCCACCGCTTTGTTGAAGGCGTCGATCGAACGGCCCAGATGGGTTCCGACGTTTTCCAGGAACTCGACCACGATCGCGAGGCGTTCGTAAAGATCGCGCCCAAGGATCCTGATCCGATCCGCATTCTCGGCCGTCTCCTGCTGCATCCATCCATATGCGACGGCGCGCAGCAGCGCGATTAGCGTGGTCGGCGTCGCGAGGATCACGCGGTCTCTGCCCGCTTCGATGAGCGAAGGATCCTGCTCGAGCGCCGCGCTGAAAAACGTCTCTCCCGGCAGGAACATCACCACGAATTGCGGCGCCGGTTGGAACTGCTCCCAATAGGCTTTGGCCTCCAGCTTCGCCATGTGGTCGCGAACCTGGCGCGCGTGTTCCTTGAGCTTGGCGGTGCGCAGCTCGTCAGTGGGAGCCTCGAGCGCGTCGAGGTATGCCTGCAGCGGAGTCTTCGCATCAACGATGATGCTGCGGGATCCCGGAAGCTGCACGCGCAGGTCGGGACGCAGCCGCCCATTGTCAGTATCGACGCTTTCCTGCTGAAAGAAATCGCATCGTTCGAGCATCCCGGCCAATTCCACCACGCGCTTGAGCTGAATTTCGCCCCATCGGCCGCGGACCTGCGGAGCACGCAACGCCTTGACCAGATTCGCGGTCTCGGAGCGCAACTCGGTTTGGGTGGTGATGAGCGACTTCACCTGATTGCCGAGCTCGCCGTACGCGAAGCTGCGCGCTTTTTCGAGCGCCTGGATTTGCGCGTTCATCGCAGCGAGTGACTCGCCGAGCGGCTTTACCAGCGTCTCGATCTCCTTCTTGCGCGTCTCGACATCGCTGGTCGCCGCTTGGCTGACAGCGCCCAGCTTTTGGGCCGCAAGCGTAAGGAACCCTTCATTGTTCTGCTGCAGCGCCTGCGCGGCCAGGGCCTTGAATGTGTCGGAGAGGGTCTTCTTCGCGTCGTCGAACAGGCCGCGCTCCTGAACGATTTGCTCGCGCGCATTCTTGAGCTCCTGCTCGGCGGTCGCCAGCGCCGCGACTGAGCCGGCACGGCATATCAGCCATCCGACCAGTGTGCCGATCGCGAGGCCGGCAATCAGTGCCAGCAGTACGATGATTCCTTCCATGTCTTTAGGATTCTAAACTTGTCGCCGCCCGAGCGAAACGCACCCCCAGGGCGGCGACAACAACGGCTGCGCGATGCGTCCGCGCGGCGGGCCTGCTATTGTGTGCGCGATTTGGACCGCGTCCGGAGCCGGCTGTTGAAAGATCTGCTCAAGCAAGGCTCGATCGTGATTGTGCTCGGCACCGGCGGAGTCGGAAAGACCACCGTCGCGGCCGCGCTGGGAATTGCGGGCGCGCAGGCGCACCTTAATTGCGCTCTAATTACCGTTGATCCCGCACGCCGCCTGCGCGACGCGCTGGGCGTCGCGAAGCTTGGCGGCAGTCCTGCCCTTCTGTCGGCGCGCCATCTGCGCAGCGCCGGCCTTGACCCGGCGCTGCCGCTCTCTGCGATGATGCTGGACGCAAAAGGCGTGTGGGACGGAATCGTCGAGCGCTTCGCCACCGATCCCGCGGCGCGCAGAAGGATCCTCGACAATCCGTTTTATCAGAGCCTGTCGGCGGAGTTCGCGGGTGCGGAAGCCTTCGCCGCGCTGCAGCAGCTTTATGATCTTCATCAGGGAGGCGATTTCGCGCTCGAGATCGTCGATACTCCGCCCGCCGCGCACGCGTTCGAGTTCCTGGAGGCTCCCGCGCGCTTCACCCGCCTGCTCGATTCGCGCACCGCGCGGTGGCTGTTCACGCCCTCGCTTTCGGCGGGATGGCTGGCGGTGAAGGTCGCGAGCAACGCGGCGCGCTTCGTGATGCGCGAGCTCGAGCGTTTCGCGGGCGGCAACGTGCTCTCGACCATCGCCGAGTTCTTCGCCGCCGCGTCCGAGACCGTCGACGCGGTGGTGGATCGGCTGCGCAAGACCGAGGCGCTGATGCACTCGCCGGCGGTGCGGTTCGTGATGGTGACGACGGCTGAGGAGGATCGTCTGCGCCAGGCGCGCGATCTTATCGGCGAGATGCAGCGCGAAAAGCTGCGCCTGTCCGCGATCGTGGTCAACCGGTTTCTCGATGAGCATTCGTGGCAGGAAGCCGCCCGCAATCCTCGCCGCGCGCTCGCGCATCTGGATGCGATTGCGCCGCTTGGCGCTGCGTCAGTGAATCGGCCAGGATGTGCGGCGCTCGTGCGGGATCTGGCGCAGTACCGGGTCCGGACTCTCGCGCAGATCGCGCGGGTTGCGCAGTTCGCGCGCGAGCTTCCGGCGGAAGTTGAACTCTCGGTCGCTCCTGAGCTTGGCGTGGGTGTTCCCGATCTGCGCGCGCTCGCGCTGGTCGCGAGCTATGTCACCGGCGGCACGGAAATTTTGCGCGCGCTCGAAGCCGCGGCGAAATCGATCGGCGAGGAATAGAACCGGAGTGAGTCTGTAAGCCGGGTTCTGTACCCTTGCGGGCGGCGATCATTCCTCTAGGCGCCCGGTTGCCCGTGCGCTCGTGCGACCATACCCGAGGGCTATGAGCGGGCCGCTCACCCTCCTATTTGGTCTTGCTCCGGATGGGGTTTGGCATGCGCGCGCGATCACTCGCGCGCCGGTGGGCTCTTACCCCGCCATTTCACCCTTGCCCTTTCGGGCGGTCTGTTTTCTGTGCCACTTTCCGCGGATCGCTCCGCGCCGCCGTTAGCGGCCATCCTGCCCTATGGAGCCCGGACTTTCCTCTCTCCTTGCGGAGAGCGATCGCCCGACTCACTCCGGCGGCGTGATTTTAGCAGCGCGTCACACGCCAGTCGCCTCGCGCGCGATCACGTTTCAGGCGTCGCAGCAGGAGCCTCATAGAACAGGATTCGCTGGCAGTTCGGACAGGAATAAATCTGGACCTGCGTGAGCTTCTGGATTTCGTTGTAGAGTTGCGGCGGCAGCAGACGCTGGCATCCGCTGCACTTGCCGTCTTTCGCCAGCGGCTTGACGACCGCGACCGCAAGGCCCGCGCGCCGCTGAAACAGCATCGTATAGCGGGACAGCAGAGCAGGAGTGATCGCGCCGGCGGCCTTGTCGCGCTCGGTGCGCTGCGCGCCGATCGAGGTCTTCAGATCCTCGACGCGGTCGGCGATTTCCTTTTCGGCGGCGACGAGCTCAGCGCGTCCGGTCGCGACAACCTCGCCCAGTTCCTTGATTCGCGTCGCGCGTGAACCGACCGCGTCGTTCAGCGCCACCAGATCGGCTTCCGTCTTCTGGTTGGTTTCCTTGAGCGAATCCACCTCGTGGGTGACCGCCTGCAGCTCCTTGTCGGTGCGCACGATGTTCAGGCGCATCCGCTTGTTCCGGATCCGCGCTTCGCCTTCGGCCAGTTCCTTTTCGAGTCGCTTGCGCGCGGCGGCAACCTGCTGATCTTCCTCGGTAAGGCGCTGAAGTTCAGCCTGGTTCTTTTCGGTTTCGGCGCGTAGTTGGTCCACTCGTCCGGCGACTGCCGCCAGCGACAGTTCGAGTTCTTGCAGCTGGCGGTCGAGGACCTGCAAGTCCATCAGCCGCGCTATCTCTTCGCGCAATTCGTCCTCCAATGCGCGCGCGCGAATTCTCGCACGTGCGCGTCCGGCGTTGACAATGAATCCATCGGTAATGAGATGGGCCCACCAGGATTTGAACCTGGGACCAGCCGGTTATGAGCCGGCAGCTCTGAACCTGGCTGAGCTATGGGCCCTTGAAAATGCATCGAGCGACCCTTGATGCTACCAATTCGCGCCGGAGGTTTTAAGTGGCACGCGCAAGGTTGGTTAATGCCTCCGGCCATTGCTTCATCGCCGGGTTTCGGATTCCCGCCTGAGCGAAATCACCGCTTGCGCCGCCGCTGCCGCCTGATCGTCGCCCTCGCGCGAGTCAGACGACGCG
>JBAPSR010000032.1:0-17152 GCA_049281755.1 Binataceae bacterium (SeqCode) | reverse complement strand
AGCGTTGGCGTCCCCGACGGGATTTGAACCCGTGTTACCGACGTGAAAGGCCGGTGTCCTAGGCCGAGCTAGACGACGGGGACAGCGCGCTACGAAAGACAAACGCGCGCGATGCACGCGCTCCGATCGCCCACGGTACCATCGCCGCGGGAAGCGGAGCAACACTCCGCGCCCGCGCTGGACCCTCCGCCGACGCGGCCGGCCGCGGGGGCTCGAAAAATTGCTCAACGCGCGGTTTAGGCCATCGCGCTGTCCCGCTGCCATGCGCAATTATTATAGTGGCGCTCCGAGCCATCAATCCGCAGGGACCAACAGATGAACTATCGCAAGAAATTTCGTATCGCACCGGGAACCCGCGTTCGACTGAGAGATTTCGATCCCGATTTTTCTGACCCGGGCGAAAACAAGAAATCCGCGTTGGCGAAGATCGCCAAGCTCGTGCAGCGGATGGACCAATTGCAGTACAAGCTCTTCTCGGAATCGAAGCACTCGCTGCTGATTTGTCTTCAGGCGGTCGATGCCGGCGGCAAGGATGGCGTCGTACGGCACGTGATCGGCCCGCTGAATCCGGAAGGCTGCCGCGTGATCAGCTTCAAGGCGCCGACGCCGGTCGAACTCGCGCACGACTATCTGTGGAGGATCGAGCAGCATGCTCCGCGGCGCGGTGAGATGGCAGTGTTCAACCGCTCGCATTACGAAGACGTGCTGATCGTGCGGGTTCACGATCTGGTTGCGAAAAGCGTGTGGTCGAAACGCTACGAGCAGATCAACGACTTCGAGCGGCGCCTGGCCGCCAGCGACACGCACATCCTGAAATTCTTTTTGCACATCACCAAGCAGGAGCAACTGCGGCGGTTCAAGCGGCGCCTGGACGATCCCGCGCGGCGCTGGAAGATCAGCGAGGCCGACTACTCGGAGCGAGAACTCTGGGACAGCTACGAGGCGGCCTACGAGGATGCGATCGGGAAGTGCAGCACCGAGGACGCGCCGTGGTTCGTGATACCCGCCGATCACAAATGGTTTCGCGATCTTGCGATTGCGCAAATTATCGTCGAAACCATGGGACGCATGGGTATCAGGCTTCCGAAGCCGAGCGTGAACCTGGCCGATATCCGGCGCAAATATCACGCGACCGCCAAGGAAGATAAGCGCGAGAAGTAAATGACGCCCGATCCACGAGGCACTATTCGATGAAGGCATCCGCCCCACGCATCCTGACCGTCAACGGCGGCTCGTCGAGTATCAAGTTCGCGATGTTCAAGCTCGACGATTCGCTCGAGCGGATTCTGCACGGATCGATCGAAGGCGTGGGACGTTCGGAGAGCGGCTTCAACGTAAAAGGCTCGAACGAGTCTGACAACGTCGAGCGGGACGTGGCGGCGCCCAACCATCAGGCCGCGGTGCGCCTGCTGCTGGACTGGATCGGGAAGCGAATCGATCGCGGCGCGCTGGCCGCAGTCGGGCATCGCATCGTGCACGGCGGACCGAAGTATTGGGAGCCGCAGCGTATCACGCCGGTGATGATCAAGGAGCTGCGCCGGCTAAGTTCCTTCGACCCCGAGCATCTGCCGGAAGAGATCATGCTGGCGAAGGCTTTTCAGCGCCGGTTTCCCGCCGTGACCCAGATTGCATGTTTCGACACTGCCTTTCATCACGACCTGCCGCGCGTCGCGAAGATGCTCGCGATCCCACGCCGCTACGAGGCGCAGGGAGTTCGTCGCTACGGATTCCACGGTTTGTCGTATGCGTATTTGATCCAGGAACTCGAGCGTGTCGCGGGCGCGAAGCCGGCCGATGGACGCGTCATCCTTGCTCATCTGGGTAACGGCGCGAGCATCGCTGCGGTGCGTAACCGCAAAAGTATCGACACCTCGATGGCGTTCACTCCCGCCGCGGGACTGGTGATGAGCACGCGTTCCGGCGATGTGGATCCCGGATTGGTTTCTTATCTGGCGCGCACCGAAAAGATGACCGCGGCGCAGTTTGATCACATGGTGAATCACGAGTCGGGCCTTCTCGGAGTATCGGAGACCAGTTCCGACATGCGCGATCTATTCGCGCGCGAGACCCGGGATGTCCGCGCGGCAGAAGCGGTGGCGATTTTCTGCTACCAGGCGAAGAAGTGGATCGGCGCCTATGCGGCCGCGCTTGGCGGTCTCGACACGCTGGTCTTTGCCGGCGGTATCGGCGAAAAGGCGGCTCCGGTTCGCGCACGGATCTGCGAGGGGCTCGGCTTCCTGGGTCTCGAGCTGGACGAGTCGCGCA
The DNA here is from genome assembly GCA_049281755.1 of Binataceae bacterium (SeqCode). GTDB lineage: Bacteria > Desulfobacterota > Binatia > Binatales > Binataceae > JBARDN01. Next base: position 14,887 of record JBAPSR010000032.1, on the reverse strand, counting down.
ATGCGCGGAACGCGGCGGTGATTTCCAGCGCCGCCAGCCGAGTTGCGGTGCGCGTTATCCAGACGGACGAGGAAGTGGTGATTGCGCGATCCGTCCGCCGCATTCTCGGCGCTGCTCCGGAAGCATGAAAAAATTTCTCGGCGGAAAATGCGCTAGATCCAATGGAGTTCTAAGCAATTTCGCTGGCCTTGGTATTGCTCTCCTGCCTACGGACGACGTGACGAACCGGTCATTCGCCGAGGAGATACGAAAAAAATGAACAGCGATCAGATAAAAGGAAAGCTCAAGCAGCTTGGCGGCCAGATGAAAAAGAAATGGGGCCAACTGACCGACGACGATCTCAAAGAAGCGTCCGGCAACCTTGACATCCTGGTGGGGAAAATCCAGGAGCTATCGGGAGACCGCCGCGAAGAGATCGAGCATTGGTTCAAGGCGCAGGGTCTCTGAGTAAGGTATCGCGTGCCTTCCGCCGGAGAGTTCGTGACCGAGAGATCCAACGGCGGGCGGGGGCTCACAGGAGGTGAACCATGAAGATCAGCAAAATCATGATTGCGCTGCCGGTATTTGCATTCACACTTTCCGCGACGCCGATGGTGTTCGCGCAGTCCGACCCGGGTGGCGCTGCCAGTCCGCCCTCGGCTTCGAGCGACATGCAGAGTGCCGGTTCTTCGGCCGAAAATGCGGCGAGCGAGGCTTATCACGGCACCGCGCGGGCGGTTAAGGATACTGCCATTACTGCGCAGGTTAAGACGGCGCTGCATGACGACAAGGTCACCAAGGGCACGGACATTCACGTTGATACTATCGCCGGCGTAGTTACTTTGAGCGGCACCGTTCCGAGCGCCGTGGTGGCCCAGCGTGCGATGGAACTGGCCCAGCAGACTAGCGGCGTCCACGACGTGAAGAATGCGATCACGATTGCCCAGGTGAATAGCTCGAGGAATTAGCGATCAGCCGGAGCGATCCACTCGCACCACTTTCGCTCTGGATGAATGCTTCACCTCCGGCACCCGACGCCGTCTATATTTCTGGCGCGGGTGCCGGGTTTCCATAACGGACTATAGGGAAGGAAGTCCGTCGATGATCACCAAAGAGCTTATGCCCGGCGGCCCCTATCCTCAGGGAGCCAGTTGGGACGGGGCTGGAGTCAACTTCGCGCTGTTCAGTGAAAATGCTGAAGGCGTCGAGCTGTGCCTGTTCGAAGAAAGCTGCAGCGATCACGAAACGACGCGAATCCCGATTACCGAAAAGACTGATAGCGTCTGGCATATCTATATTCCCGGACTGAAATCAGGCCTGCGCTATGGGTACCGCGTCAGCGGTCCTTATGATCCGGCACATGGCTATCGATTCAACCCGGCGAAGCTTTTGACCGACCCATACGCCAAGGCGCTTGATGGCACGATCAAATGGGACGACGCGCTCTTCGGCTACACGATCGGGAGCGGCGAGGAAGATCTCTCGCGCGACGATCGCGACAGCGCTGCGTTCGTGCCGAAGAGCGTGGTCGTCGATCCGTTCTTTGACTGGCGCAACGATACCCAGTTGCGCACGCCGTGGCATGAGACCGTCATCTACGAACTTCACGTAAAGGGCTACACCAGGCTGCATCCTGATATTCCCGAGACGTTGCGCGGGACGTACGCCGGAATAGCTCATCCGTCATCGATCGATCATCTGACGTCGCTGGGAATCACCGCGGTCGAACTGATGCCGATTCATCAGTCGGTCTCCGATCGCGGGCTGGTCGAGCGCGGGTTGAGTAACTACTGGGGATACAACTCGATCGGTTTTTTCGCGCCCGATAACCGATTTTCCTCCGGGACTGCGCCGGGAGATATGGTTGGCGAGTTCAAGAATATGGTGCGGACTCTGCACGCAGCGGGGATCGAGGTGATACTCGATGTGGTGTACAACCACACGGCTGAAGGCAACCAGTTCGGCCCCACGATCTGCTTCCGTGGCGTGGACAACGGTGCGTACTACCGTCTGGTCGAGGATCAGCCGCGCTATTACATGGACTATACCGGATGCGGCAACACGCTGCGCATGCGTCATCCGCAACCCCTGCGGCTGATAATGGACAGCCTGCGCTACTGGGTGCTCGAGATGCACGTGGACGGGTTCCGTTTCGATCTCGCCGCGGCATTGGCGCGGGAGCTGCACGAGGTTGATCGGCTGTCCGCGTTTTTCGATATCATCCATCAGGATCCGGTCCTGTCCCAGATCAAACTGATCGCGGAACCATGGGACCTGGGGCAGGGCGGCTATCAAGTTGGCAATTTCCCGGTGCTGTGGTCGGAGTGGAACGGCAAGTACCGCGACGCAGTGCGTGACTATTGGCGCGGCGGTGATCAGAGCGTCGGTGAGCTGGCATCACGGCTCACGGGCAGCTCGGACCTCTACGAATCAAATGGCCGGCGCCCGTATGCGAGTATCAATTTTATCACCGCGCACGACGGCTTCACGCTTACCGATCTTGTCAGCTACAACGATCGCCACAACGAGGCCAATGGCGAAGAGAACCGCGATGGCGAGTCCAACAATCGCTCCTGGAATTGCGGCGTAGAGGGTCCGAGCGCAGACGAGGGCGTCGCGTCGCTCAGATGGCGGCTCAGGCGCAATTTCATGGCGACCCTGTTCCTGTCGCTCGGAGTTCCGATGCTTGTGGCTGGCGATGAGATGGGTCGCAGCCAGCAAGGCAACAACAATGCCTATTGCCAGGACAGTGAATTGTCGTGGCTCGATTGGAACAACGCGGACAAAGACCTGCTCGAATTCACCCGCAAAATGATCGCGTTCCGCAAACAGCATCCTGTCTTCCGGCGGCGCAAGTGGTTTCAGGGACGTTCGATTCGCGGCTCCGGGGTCGAAGATATCGCGTGGTTTCGTCCCGACGCGAAGATGATGTCCGACGGGGATTGGGGCAACGGCTTTGCCAAGTCATTGGCGGTGTTTCTAAACGGAGAAGTCATTCCGACTCCCGACCAGTATGGACGGCGAATCGTCGACCAGTCATTTTACGTCATTTTCAACGCGCACTGGGAGGCCGTCAAGTTTACTTTGCCGGACGAAGAGTGGGGAAAAAGCTGGCACCGCGAGATCTATACCGCCGCGGCGGTCGAGCCCGACGACGGCGACGGCCACGACTGCGCGGCCGGCAGCGAGTTGCTGATCGAACCGCGATCGCTGATGGTTATGAGCCGTGCTGCGTGAGCCGCTCTCGACATATCGGATCCAGTTAAATAGCCAGTTTGGTTTTGATGCGGCCGCGGAGCTTGTGCCGTACCTCGAAGAACTGGGAATCGATTACCTGTATTGCTCGCCGTACTTTCAGGCGGCGCCAGGCAGCACTCACGGCTACGACGTCGTCGATCATTCACACGTCAACGAAGAGCTGGGTGGAACTCCCGCGTTCGAGCGGATGTGCGCTGCGATTGAGCGCAACGGCTTGCGCCAGATATTGGATATCGTCCCCAACCACATGGCGATACCCGGCCGCGAGAATCCGTGGTGGTGGGACGTTCTGCAAAACGGGCCGTCGAGCGCATACGCGGCATACTTCGATGTGGATTGGGAGCCGCCGGAGCATCGCCTCCACAATATCCTCCTGATGCCGATGCTGGCCGATCAATATGGTGTCGTGCTCGCCGCCGGCAAATTGAAGATCAGCCGCGAAGGCGCCGACTTTGTAGTTGGATTTGACAATCGCACCTTTCCGCTCGCGCCGCGGTCGCTCAGACTTATCATGGCCGCGGCCGCCCGGATCTACGCGTCGGATTTGCTCGCGTATCTCTCCGATGCTTTCGCGGAGCTTCCCGCGGCAGCCTCGACCGATCGCGGCAGTATCACGCGGCGCAACCGTGATCGGCGCCTGATGGTAACCATGCTCACGAAGTTGATGCATGAGGATCCGGTGGTAGCCACTGCGATCGATCGCGCGATCGAACAAATCAACTCCGATACGGCTCAATTGCATGAAGTATTGGAGGCGCAGAACTATCGGCTGGCGGATTGGCGAATGGCCGCGCGGGATTTGAGCTATCGGCGCTTCTTTGACATCTCGACCCTGGTCGGATTGCGCATGGAGAACGTGCAGGTCTTCGAAGCGACGCATGCGTTGACGCTGAAATGGGTGAGCGAGGGCCGCTTGTCGGGCCTCCGGATCGATCATATCGACGGGCTGCGCGACCCGATCGGTTACCTCGAGCGGCTGCGGACCGCCGCGCCGAATGCCTGGATCCTTGCGGAAAAGATTCTTGCGGACGGCGAGCACCTTCGCGGGTCCTGGCCAATCGACGGAACCTCGGGTTACGACTTTCTGAATATCGTGGGCCGGCTTATGCTTGATTCCACAAGCGCGGAACCTTTGATCGACTTCTATCGGGATTTCACCGGCGACGCCGCCGATTTTCAGCCGCTGGTGCGCGCGAAAAAGCAACTCGCGATGCGCGGCTCGCTGGGCAGCGAAATCAATCGCCTGACTGCCAGGTTTCTGGAGGTGTGCGAGGCCAACATTCTCTATCGCGACCATTCGCGCCACGAGCTACACGAAGTGCTCCGTGCGGCCCTGGCGTGTGAGGAGGTTTACCGCACCTACGCGCGCGAGCCGAACGAGGTGTCGCGCGAGGATGAGCGTCTGATCGCGAAAATGATCGCGTCGGCCAAGTTATATCGGCCAGATCTCGATCCGCGTTTGTTCGATTTTCTCGGCCAGATTTTGCTGCTGCGCGTCGCCAGTGATCCCGCCGTGGAGCTCGCGATGCGCTTCCAGCAAACCTCGGCCGCGGTGATGGCGAAAGGCCTGGAGGACACGGCCTTCTATAGTTTCAATAGAATGATCGCGCTCAACGATGTTGGCGGCAATCCGGAAGCCTTCGGCATTACTCAGCACGCCTTCTATCGATGGTCGCGGGAGATTCACAAGAAATGGCCACGCACGATGCTGGCGACGTCCACGCACGACACCAAGCGGAGTGAAGACGTACGCGCGCGCCTGTTCGTGCTCTCTGAGATTCCCAGCCTGTGGGCCAGCGCGTGCCGCCGATGGTCGGAAATGAACCGCCCATATCGCAGCGGCGAATTCCCCGATAGCAACCTGGAATACCACCTTTATCAAGCGATTGTGGGTGCGTGGCCAATTGAGAAAGATCGCATTATTCAGTACGCGGAAAAGGCGGCCCGCGAAGCCAAGGTCCATACCTCGTGGACCGAGCGAAATGAGGAATACGAAGCCGCGCTTCGAAAATTCATCGAGGGGATGTATGGCGATTCGCGGTTTTGCCGATCGGTCGGGGAATTCGTCGCGGGAATCACCGATCCGGGTCGCGTCAACTCGCTCGCGCAGACTCTGATCAAGCTGACCGCGCCAGGCGTTCCCGATTTTTACCAGGGCTGCGAGCTATGGGACCTGTCTCTGGTCGATCCGGACAATCGCCGTCCTGTCGATTTCGCGCGCCGCCGCGCATTGCTGAGCCAAATCAGGGAGGCGACTCCCGAGCAGGTGATGGAGCGGGCCGAGGAGGGTTTGCCCAAGCTGTGGCTGATCAAACAGGGACTTGCGCTGCGCCGCCGTCATCCGGAGTGGTTCGGCGCCGAGGCGGACATCCGGCGCCTTCAGGTTCGCGGCAGCAGGGCTGATCATGCGATCGCCTACATCCGCGCCGGAGCCGTAGTCGCGGTAGCGCCGCGCTTAACCGTGAAGTTGTGCGGTGATTGGCACAACACCGCGATCGCGTTGCCCGAAGGCAAATGGCTAAATCATCTCACCGGTGACAGGTCGGCCGAGGGTTTGAATGGCGTTGCGGAACTCCTGCGCCGCTTCCCTGTCGCGTTGCTGTCGCGCGAGGCGACCCCGGAATGAACGCGCGGCGGCTATGGGCGCCGTTCGCACGCACGGTCGAATTGGTGGCCGCGGAAACGCGCCTGCCGCTGCATCAGGATGGGAAAGGTTGGTGGTCAGTCGAAATTGACGACCTAGTCGCGCGCGCTGACTATGCCTTCAGTATCGACGGCCGCGATCCAATTCCCGATCCGTGGTCGCCCTCCCAACCCAAAGGCGTGATGGGCTTCTCGCGTCCGATCGATCATTCAGCATACCGCTGGTCCGACGGCGGATGGTGCGCTCCGCCGCTCGGCTCGGCGGTAATCTACGAATGTCACATCGGCACCTTCACCGCGGGCGGTACTTTCGACGCTGCGATCGATCGGCTCGAATATCTTAAGGACTTGGGCATCAGCTATCTCGAGTTGATGCCGGTCGCGGAATTTTCCGGCGATTGCGGATGGGGCTACGACGGCGTGGATCTCTACGCGCCGCATCATGCCTACGGCGGCCCCGACGCGATGAAGCGGCTTGTCGATGCGTGCCACCGAATTGGGCTCGGGGTGATTCTCGACGTCGTTTACAACCATCTCGGGCCGTCCGGAAATCTTCTTCCGACGCTAGGTCCCTACCTGACTGATCGCTATCGCACGCCCTGGGGCAACGCGATCAATTTCGACGACTCGGGTAGCGTCGAAGTCAGGCGCCTGGTCTGCGATAACGCGCTGATGTGGCTGCGCGACTATCATGCGGATGGTCTGCGCCTCGACGCGGTGCACGCTATCTTCGACGCATCGGCGATTCACGTGCTCGAACAGCTCACGACTGAGGTTCGCGCGCTCGAGGCGCACCTCGGACGCAAGTTTCGCCTGATCGCGGAGAGCGATCTCAATCAGCCCCGATTGGTCACCCCTGTCGAGGCTGGCGGGTACGGCCTGGACGCCCAGTGGAGCGACGATTTTCACCACGCGATCCACGCCTACCTCACCCGGGAACATTCCGGCTACTACGCGGACTTCGGATCGCTCGCGAACGTCGCCAAGGCGCTCGCCAGCCCTTACGTGTACGATGGGATCTATTCATGCCATCGAAATCGCGTTCATGGCAGGACCGCCGGATCACTTCCGGCGGATAGGTTCATAGTATGCATTCAGAACCACGATCAAATAGGTAATCGCGCGGTGGGCGAGCGGCTCGGTCATCTCATTTCGGTTGACCGGCTGAAGATCGCGGCGGCGCTGCTCCTGACCTCGCCGTTTGTTCCGTTGATCTTTCAAGGTGAGGAATGGAACGCCTCCAGCCCGTTTCAATACTTCACCGATCACCGGGATCCGGGCTTGGCGCAGGCCGTTCGCGAGGGCCGCCGCAGAGAGTTTGGGCAGTTTATCGGCGCCGACGCCGAGGTTCCCGATCCACAGGCATGGCAGACATTCGCGCGATCAAAGTTGAAATGGGAAGAGCGCGAGCTTGGCGAACATATCGAAATGCTCGCGTGGTATCGAAAGCTTATCGACTACCGCTGCAACCGCCGGCCCCGGCCGCGTCTGGACCAGGTGAAAGTGGACTTCGACGAAAGCGCCCAGTGGCTACGGATGAGCAGCGGTGCGAGCGAAGTTGTTTGCAACTTCGCGGAGTCCAAGGTTTCTGTTCCAATCGCGCCGCGAGACCGCGTTATGCGGATTGTGCTCGCGTCAAAGAAGCCGGTGAAAGTCGCACCAGAGAAAATAGTGATGCCGCCGATCTCGATCGCGATACTCGAGTGAATTTTCGGCGATGCTCCGCGCGGGTGCTATTTTCCGGCGGCAAGCGCGTCGAGGGTGGTGCCCGAGGCGAAGTTTTCGAACCATCGTGGCCGCCGGCGCATCGAGGCGACCACATCCAATACTCTGGCGGGCTCCCCGAGGTCGTTCCACTCGACGTCATCCATCTTCATTACCGCGAGGTTCGGCGGGCATTGCGAAAGGATCTGCTCGGAGAATCCGGTTGATTTGAGCCGCTCATAGAGACGCTCCGCCGCTGCCTCTTCATCTCCGCCCGCGGCCATTTCGGCGCCAAAGGTGCAGAACAGCTCCGGGGCGTATTCCGCAAACATCGCATGCAGCGTCGGCAGCGCCGCCACGATGATAAAGCTGTTCCACAGACATCCGGTGCGGTAGAGCCGCGCGGCAGTCTCCTGGTCCGGCTTTTCCCAAAACCGCCGCACGCGAAGGATGTCGGGTCGGGTGAAGGAGATTCGGGCGTCGGGCTCGAGCCATCCGTATGATCGCTCCGGTGCGTTGGGAGTCGAGCCAAGCAGAACGCAGAGCTGCGGGAATTCATCGATGGCCTGAAAAGCCATCTCGATGTGATGGGCAAAGCGCTGGGTATCGTCGATAAAGTGATCCGAAGGAAAAACTGCGACGGTTGCTTCGCGTCCGAGTTCGAGCAGCCGGCGCAATCCAAAGAAAACCGCGGGCGCGGTGCCGCGATTGCAGGGTTGCTCGACCACCTGATGCGGTGCAATCCCGCGCAGGAGCGGCCGGTAGAATCGCTGATGTGCGCGATTGACGACCACCACGGTATGTTCGGCAGGAACCGCGGCGTGAGCGCGCAGGAGGGTTTCTTCCAGCATCGTCCGCTCGCCCAGCAGCGGACAAAACTGCTTCGGAACCTCTGCACCCCAAATGAACTTGGTCAAGGAGCGAAGCCGCGTTCCCTCCCCGCCTGCTAGAACAATAGCTGCTCGACTATGCGGCGCGGGATTCTCTGGCTGTGACATCTCAGCGTATCCTGCTTTCCGGTTGGGTTGGCGTCCTCAACCCATGAGCAAAGCGAATGCCATCGCGCGTTTTTCGCAGCCTGGCGCGATGGCGAATTTCAAGCATTGCGGTTTTGCGCGGAATTGACGTGAAAAAATCCGGATGTGTCCGGCGCCGATAGCCCGATACCTCATGCGCGCTCCGGCAGGAATCGGCGGAGAATTCTTCTGTAATTTCTTCATGCTTCCCGCAACCCGAGTCGAGCTCTCTGAAACTGCGGTGTGCTTAGGAGCTCTTCTTGCGCGGCACCTTTGCGCCCTTCTTGCGAGCTTCCGAAAGTCCGATCGCGATCGCCTGTTTTCGGCTCTTGACCTTTTTGTTCGAGCGCCCGGACTTGAGCTTGCCGCGCTTCATCTTGTGCATCGCGCTTTTCACTGACTTGGATGCCTTGGGGCCATATTTCTTCTTGGACGATTTCGTCGGCATAAATCCTCCTCACGATATTTCGATTTGTCCGCGACGGGCGTTCAAACCAATGGCCTGCTTCTCCTTCCGCCGACAAGCGAGAGGATGAACAGGACCAGAAAAATGAAAAACAGGACTCGCGCGATCTCCGCAGCCAGTCCCGCCACCGCGAAGAATCCCAAGGCCCCTGCAATCAGAGAGATCACCAGGAACACGATCGTGTAGTAGAGCATGGCTTCGTTACCTCATTCGGGAGAGGGAGCAAGCACCATGCCACTACGCCGCGTCGCGGACCGGCTTCGCAAGGCGACCTCGAGCCTGAGCGCGTGCGATGGAAGCGCGCCTGATTTTTTATGGCTCAGGTAGGTCGGGTGACATATAAAGAATGATGGGATCCGAAAGCGGCGATTAGTGACGCTATCGCACCCGCGAAATTACTCATCCACATGCGAGCCGTATCGAATCCATCGCGCCGAAAGGTCCGCCCGTCACCGCCCGAACCCTCGCACGCCTGGAAATTTTGGGGTCTGATCGTCGCCGGAGCGAGCGCGCTCGGTCCCGGTCTGGTTACGGGGGCCGCGGACGACGATCCAAGCGGGATCGCAACCTATTCGCAGATCGGAGCCCAGTCGGGGTTCACGATGTTATGGACTCTCGTGCTCACGTATCCGCTGATGGCGGCGATCCAGGAGGTCAGCGCGTGGATCGCCCGGGTGACAGGCGCGGGGCTCGCCAAGAACATGAAGCTCCACTACCCAGCGTGGGTTTCATACTCGGTGCTGGCGCTCCTCTTGTTCGCGAATGTGATCAATCTGGCTGCCGATATAGCCGCGATGGCCGCTGCACTATGCCTGATCGTAGGGGGCCCGTCGCTGCTGTATTCCGTGCTCTTTGGCGCACTGTGTCTGAGCGTCGAGGTGATTGTTCCCTACGCGCGATTCGCGCAGGTCCTCAAATGGACCACGCTGGTGTTGTTCGTCTATGTAGCGACGGCGTTCGTGATTCACATACCGCTGCGCGCGGTCCTGATGGGCACGTTTATTCCCTCGATCAAACTCTCCGGCGGCTACTTGACGGCGCTGACCGCCGTCCTGGGTACTACGATCAGTCCCTACCTGTTCTTCTGGCAGGCATCGCAGGAAGTGCAGGAGCAACAGGCCGCGCCGACTGAGAAACCTCTGAAGCGAGCGCCTGAACAGGCGCCTGCGCAGCTCCACCGGATGCGCGCGGATACCTATTTAGGAATGGCGCTTTCCAATGTAATCGCATTCTTCATCATCGTGGACACCGGGGCGTTACTGCATACCCATGGAATAATTGATATTCAGACTGCCGCGCAGGCCGCGTCGGCGCTGCGTCCGCTGGCAGGCGACTTTGCTTTTCTATTGTTCAGCATCGGAATAATTGGCACCGGGCTGCTCGCGATTCCGGTACTTGCCGGATCTCTGGGATACGCGATGGCCGAAATTCGCAACTGGCCGGTTGGACTGGATCGGTCGTTGCCAAAAGCGCGCAGATTCTACGCGGCAATCGCTGTGATTACGCTCGTGGGCGTCGGCCTGAACTTCACCTCGATCAATCCGATCAAAGCGCTCTACTGGAGCGCGGTCATCAATGGCCTTTCCGCTGGACCGATCATGATTGTCATGATGCTGATGACGACAAATCGAAAAGTGACCGGTGGCGTGAAACTTCCCAAACCGCAATGGATTGTCGGATGGATTTCAACCGGCGTGATGCTGGCGGTTGCGGCCGCGATGATCATCGGGGTCTCTTTCTAGAAAAATCTCCAATTTGACGCGCGCGCGTCGCAATCACCCGCGGCATCTGCTCTGATAGCGACCTCGGAGGAATCGCGAGGCGTGATTCGGAGATGACCGATATCGTTGTAATCGGAGGCGGACCCGCGGGTCTGACCGCCGCGCACGAGGCGGCGGCGCATGGCGCGACGTCGATCGTGCTCGAGCGCCTGGATCGCGTGGGCGGCCTTGCCCGCACCATCGAGCGCGAAGGCAACCGCTGGGACATCGGACCGCATCGCTTTTTCACCCGCAACCAGGAAGTCAAAGATCTTTTCACCGGCATCCTCGAGGCGGACGCGGTCCGGGTGCCGCGGCTCACTCGAATACTTTATGACAATAGCTATTTCAATTACCCACTGACTCCGATCAACGCGATCACCGGAGTCGGCGTTCTCTCAGGAATATCGATCCTGACCAGCTATATGCAGGCGCGGATGCGCCGGCTCTCCGGCGCGGTCCGTATAAATACTTTCGAAGACTGGACGGTGGACAAATTCGGCCGTCGTCTGTACGAGACATTCTTCAAGACCTACACCGAGAAGGTCTGGGGCATACCGTGCGCGCAAATCGGTGCGGACTGGGCCTCGCAGCGGATCAAGGGGCTGAGCCTCGCCTCGGCGGTCTCAAACGCGATTTTCAAGCCGCGCGAGAGTCGCGTTAAGAGCCTGATCGACGAGTTCCTGTACCCGCGGCTCGGAACGGGACAGCTCTATGAAAAGATGGCGGCAGGCCTGCGCGTCGCGGGAACTCGCGTATCAACCGGAGTCTCAGTCAAGACTATCGTGCGCGAGGGAATGAGCGTCCGTGCGCTAATCGTCGCCGATGTGAATGGCGTCTGCGAAGAAATAGCCGGACGATTTTTTCTCTCGAGCGCGCCGCTGACCGACATGATCGCGATGATGCGGCCCGCCGCGCCGGCCCAGGTGATCGAAGCATGCGCAAGGCTGCGCTATCGGCATCATATCGGGGTGAATCTGCTGGCAAGCGGCAATCCTTTTCCCGACAACTGGATATATGTCCATTCAAAAGACGTGGCGATGGCGCGGATTAGCAACTACTCGAACTTCTCGAAGGCGATGAGCCAGCGCGAAGGGTTCTCGCCGTTGACGATCGAGTACTTTGCGTTTCCCGGCGACAGCACCTGGAACGCGCCGGACGCGGAGTTGATCGAGCGCGCGATTCGTGAGCTCGGTCTCAAGGGCATTATCCGGCGCGGCGATGTAGCCGACTCGTTCGTGGTACGCAACGAGAACGCGTACCCGGTTATCGAGCGCGGCTGTGATAGTCAGGTGGGCATAATCAAGGATTGGCTCGATCGATTCCGCAATCTGCTGCCGATCGGCCGCTCAGGGATGTTCAAATACAACAACCAGGACCACGCGATGGCGACCGGGATGCTCGCGGCGCGCACCGCGCTGGGAATCCGGCGCTACGATCCGTGGCTGGTCAATATCGACGGCGAATACCACGAAAGCGGACCCGCGGCCTGAACGATAAATCGGCGTGCGCCTCAAGCGGGCAGGGCGTCGAAGTGAACTCCGGTCATCTGTTCGGATACGGTCCACAGACGCGCTGCGACGTTTTTGTCCTGCGCGGCGGCGCTGCGTTTTGCGCGGGCCGGATTTCCCCACATCTCGGCCATTCCGTCCGGTCCTATATATTCCCCGCCGCGCACTTCCGGCGCCGCTGCCGCATAGAGCGTGGGAAGCGCGCCCATCGCGGCGCTCTGCGCCAAAATCCGGTTACTGACGCTGAAGAGAGATTCCAGAAACGCCGAGCCTTCCATTCGCGGTCCCGCGGCCTGCAAGTTGGTCGCGGCATACCCGGGATGACACGCCACCGCCAGGAGCTTCACGCCGCGCGCGTCGATCCGTCTCTGGAGCTCGAGCGTGAACAGCAGGTTGGCGAGCTTGCTCTGCCCGTATGCGCGCCACTTGGTATAGCCATGCTCCCAGTTCAGATCGTCAAAACGAATCGCGCCCATCCGATGCGCTCCGCTAGCGACGTTCACGATTCGCGCGCCTTCTGCCGCGAGCAGCGGTTCGAGCAACAGGCCAGTCAGCGCAAAATGGCCCAGATGATTGGTGCCGAACTGCATCTCGAAGCCGTCTGCGGTGCGCGAGTATGGCAACGCCATCACGCCCGCGTTGTTGACCAGAATATCGAGCGTGCGATGCCGCGCGCGGTAGGCCGACGCGAACTCGCGGATCGAGGCGAGGTTCGACAGATCGAGCGCCATTGGCTCGACCTTCGCTCCCGGATATTCCCCCCTGATCTGCGCGGCGGCCGCGCCGGCCTTGTCCATATTGCGGCAGGCGAGGATGACCTCCGCGCCCTTGCGCGCGAATTGCAGCGCCGCTTCGTAGCCAATCCCGCTGTTCCCTCCGGTGACAATAACCGACTTGCCGGACAGGTCCGGCAAATCGGCAGCGGTCCATTTACCATTTGCGGCCATAGCGGTGCCCTCCGAAGTCGTCGCGGGTTCGAGACTACGATCTCGATGCGACTATCGCTACCCGCAAAAGGGGCTGCCGTTGACGGTTGAAACATTTGCTGCGAAGGCCTATTCGGGTCACGAGGGCCGGCGATGAAATCCAACCTCACCAAGTCCGCGGCAATTCGCGCACGCCTGAATCATCCGATAATCGATTCCGACGGGCATATCGCCGAGTTCGAACCCGCGCTGTTCGATTACCTTGAACGCGAGGCCGGCGCCGCCCTAGCCAATCGAGTCCGCCGTCTGGTGCTCGAACCCGCGTGGTATCGCACGACGCCGGATGAGCGGCTGGCTAATCGCATCCCGCGCCCTACGTGGTGGGCGCATCCCGCGCGCAACACTCGTGATCGTGCGACCAGCTCGTTACCGCGCCTTCTGCATCGCCGTCTCGACGACTTCGGGCTTGATGTCGCGATTATTTATCCGAGCCTCGGCCTTTTCCCGATCCATTTCGATGACGCCGAAGTGCGTCTGGCGATGTGCCGCGCGTTCAACCGGATGCAGTCCGAGATTTTCCGCGAGTACCGGGACCGGTTGATTCCGGTCGCGATCATTCCGATGCATACGCCCGGCGAGGCGCTCGCCGAACTCGACTACGCGGTGAATACATTGGGCTTCAAGGCGATCGTGATGCCGGCATACGCGCGCCGCCCAATCGAGCCGTTCGTGCGGAAAAATCCCGAGCTGGCGCGGCATGCGTTATGGTTCGACAACTTCTGCATCGACAGCGCCTACGACTACGATCCGGTGTGGGCCAGATGCCTGGAGCTCAAGCTCTCGCCCACCTTTCATTCGCCAACCTCGGGTCTGAACACGCGCGCGACGGTATCAAATTTCGTTTACAACCATATCGGTCATTTCGCGGCCGGCGGCGAGGTAATCTGCAAGGCGCTGTTTCTCGGCGGCGTGACGCGCCGTTTTCCCGCGCTGCGCTTCGCGTTTATGGAAGGCGGTGCGGCGTGGGCTTGCGCTCTATTCAACGATCTCATCTCGCACTGGTCCAAGCGCAACCGCGAGGCGCTGGCGCATCTCGACCCGGCCAACCGCGACGACATCCAGATGCGCCAACTGTTCGAGGAGTACGGCGGCGAGTACGGCGCGCGAATCCTCGCGCGAATGGGCGAGGATCGATCGAATCTGATGTGGGGCAGCCCGGAGGATCCCGCCGACCTCGACGAATTCGCGCGCTGCGCGATCGCCAGCAAGGCGGATATCGGCGATCTGTTCGTGCCGAAATTTTTCTTCGGATGCGAGGGCGACGATCGGATGTCGGCGCTCGCTTTTGATGCGCGGATGAATCCGATAGGCGCGCGGTTGAATGCGATCTACAGCTCGGATATCGGTCACTTCGACATTCCCGACATGCGCGACGCCGCCGAGGAAGCGTACGAGATGGTCGAAGACGGGCTGATCAACTCGGACGATTTTCGCGACTTCGTGTTCACCAATCCGATACGCGCAAAGACCGACGTGAACCCGGATTTCTTCAAAGGCACCCGAATCGAAGAGGCGGTCGCGTCAGCGCTGAAGGCAAATCAAAAAGACGCCTCGTGAAACGATC
>JBAPSR010000031.1:0-8536 GCA_049281755.1 Binataceae bacterium (SeqCode) | reverse complement strand
GCGCCTGATCGCGCGCGCCGGGCTGCCAACCGCGATGCCGCCGGATGCGCCGCACGACGCCGCGTTCGTGAGCGCGATACGCCTGGACAAGAAGCGCGCGGACGGCGGGATCGAGTTTGTGCTGCTCGATCGGCTCGGTCACGCGTTCACCCGCAAGCTCGGCGTCGCCGAGATTCTCGCCATCCTCGCCTAGACGGCATAAGCCCCTCTATCCACACCTGAGCGCCGCCAATCGCGCGCAATTGTGGATAGATGATCAGATTTATGCTTGCCCTTAGCTAGCGAAATGTACGAATATCCTACTGGTGGTGATCGTCAAAAGTACGAGATGGAGCGCGTATAGCGCCGTTGACGCGCATTGCTTGTCTTTGGACGGCGGTGTTTTGCAGCTCTCAGGCGGACATACAGTCTTTACCCGGGGTGCCGGATGGTGGATTAATGTTTGTATCAGGACTGGTGTTTCTGCCGCGTCCGGACTATTGCCCCACAGGGGCTTGCTGACGCGGCACAAGGCCTGAGAGGCGCTGTAGTTAACCGGCTACTTCCGTCTGGACAGCAAGGAACAAATCAAACGGCGCCGAGGTGAGTCATGGATCGTGTTGAAGTAATGAGAAGCAGGGTGCTCACCGTACAAGAGGTCTCGAGCTACCTGCGCGTGCATCCGTCGACCATTTACCGGATGCTCAAGAAAAACCAGCTGCCCGCCTTCCGGGTGGGAAGCGACTGGCGTTTCACGGTCGAGGCGATCGATCAGTGGCGCGAGAAGGCCGAAACCGGCGCAGGCGAGCCGGTGGCGATGTCTGAGCCGCGCAAGTAACGCGGCGTAGAGAAGCTCAAGAGCCCCGCGCCGGTGCTCAACTGAAGTATCGGCGCGGGTTCTCCACCAGCATCGCGCGGATTTTTTCCTCTCCGACCCCGGCCGTCCGCAGTGCAGGCACGATATTCTTGAGCACGTGAGTTGGCTTCCAGTTCTCGACCAGCTTCGCGGTCTCGGGCGGCAGATCCAGCCCGCGCCCCAGCCAGCACGCTACGGTGTCGTGCGAGAGCACGAGTTGCTTCTCATAGCCGACGCCAAGCAGGCCGATCAGAGCGGCGAGCCTGAGCTTGTCTGGATGCAGAAAATCCAGGCCGAAGCGATCGAAGCCGAGGATACATCCGCGATCGAGCATCGCCGTGTGATAGCCCAAGTCCGCCGAGCCGCAGCTATGTCCGATAACCACGTGAGCGAGATCGACGCCCTCTGAGGCGAAAATCTCAAGCTGCTCACGCCCCATCGTGCCGTCTTCGGTATGCGTCGTGATGGGAGCCCCGGTCCGTAGATGCGCCCGGCCCGCGGCGCGCAGGCAGTTCTCTTCGTACGCGGTCACCTGCCCCTTGCCGGTAGCGCATTTGATAATGCCCGCCTTGATTCCGGTGCCCCCGATACCTTTGGTGATTTCCTGCACGTAAACTTCCGCGATCTGATCAACCGAGCGCTGCTTGAAGTACGGCGTGCTGCCGAGATCTTCTTTGTACAACCCGGTGGCGCAGACAATATTGATGCCCGAAGCGGATGCGACCTCGGCCATGAAGTTCACGTCGCGGCCGATATCCATCGGGCAGGGATCGACGAAGGTCGAAACGCCCAAGTCTTTTATTTCCTTCAGCCGTTCGACGCAGGTTTTCATCGCCGCTTTGCGCTCGAACTTCGGCGCGGCGCAATCGAGCTCCCATCCGGCCCACCCGATCATCAGATGCTCGTGCATCAAGGTGGTGCCGAGCTGCTCGGCGGTCGAGGTTCCGGTGACGGTATTGATCGATTTCATCGGCGGCGCTCCTCGCGCCCGCGCCGATCGCCTCGGCGCGGGTCTGCAAGCGCAGGTTAAACCGGCGCGCGCCGAATCGTCAAATCGGCGCGTGGGCGCACCCGCCTGAGTAAGTCAATTTCCGGCGGGGCTCTGCGAAGACCGCGCGGAAGACTCCGAGGAAGACTGCTCGGCCGGGTCGGGCGGACGGCTCTCTACGGAGCGCTCGGGCGAGCTCACGATGGTCGCGAGGATCACGAGCACGACGCCGATCGAGATCGCGCTGTCGGCGACATTGAACACCGGATAGTTGAGGTCGTAGTAGTGCACGCGGATGAAATCGATCACCTGGCCGCGAAGCGCGCGATCGATCAGGTTGCCGGCCGCACCCGCCAGGATCAGCGCGAACGCGACCGAGTTGATATCGATTCGGCGGCTGCGCGCGATCAGCACCAGCAGCACGACGATCGCCGCGACCGAGAGCCCCAGCAGCATCGCGCCGCGGACCCACGGCGCCATCGCGACGAACATGCTGAACGCGGCGCCGGGGTTGCGCGTGTAGGTGATATCAAACCAGTTCGGGACGATCGGAATCGACTCGTACAGCGCCATATGGCCGGCGACGTAGAGCTTGCTTGCCTGGTCGAGGATTATGATCGGTGCCGTCACGAGGCCGAGCAGAATCGCGATCACGCTGAGCCGCGAACCCGCGCCGGTCTGTACAGCCGCAGAAGCGTCGCTCACCGGTTCAGGCCCTGACCACCGCGCGGCATCGCGGACACAGCTCGGGGTCGCCGCCGTCGTCGAAGTAGCACCAGCATCGATGGCACTTCACGCCCGGCGCGCGGCGCCCCGTAAGCGCCACGGTCGGCGAGACGCGCGCGTAGAAGCCGTCGCTCGCGAAGACCTCGTCGCGGCCAGCGGCTTGGGACTTGAGCGCGGCAGCTTCCCCGGGATCCAGCGGCGCAACGTCGGAGACAATAAACAACGCCTTCAATGCGGCCGCGTCAGCCCCGGCGTCGGAAGAAATTCCAACCACAGCATCGAGCGGCCCACCGATTGTGCCCGCCTTACGCATCGTTTCGAGCAGCTTGAGCGCGTCGTCGCGAACCGCGAGCAATCGATCCCACTTCGCCGCGAGCGCCGCATCGGTCCATTCGGGATGCGCCACCTGGAGCTCGAGCAGATGCACGCTCTCGGCGTTCTTGCCGGGAACATAGGAATAAATTTCCTCGGCGGTGTAAGGAATCAGCGGCGCGAGAATCCGCACCAACGCGTCGAGGATTTGATACATCGCGGTTTGCGCCGAGCGCCGGCTTGCTGAAGTCTTGCCGTCGCAATAGAGCCGGTCGCGCGCGACGTCGATATACAGCGAGCTGAGATCGACTACGATAAAAGTCGAAATCGCCGAGTACGCGGCCTGAAACTCGAAGTTCTCGAAGGCGCGGCGCACCTCGGTCTTGAGCCGCTCGAGCCGCGCGAGGATAAACCGGTCGAACTCGAGCATCGCTGGATACGCGACTGAATCGCGCGCGGGATCGAAGTCCGAGAGATTGCCCAGCAGATATTTGCAGGTGTTACGAATCTTGCGGTAGGACTCCGAGATGGCCGTGAAGATTGTCGGCCCCAGCGCAATTTCGCTGGTGTAGTCGAGCGACGCATAGACGAGCCGGATCACGTCGGAGCCGAGCCGGTTTGCGACTTCGTGCGCGTCCTCGGTGTTGCCGAGCGACTTCGACATCTTGCGCCCGCGCTCGTCCACCGTAAGCCCGTGGCTGATAACCGCGCGAAAGGGCGCCGCGCCGCGCTGCGCGACCGCGCAGGTGAGCGACGAGCTGAACCATCCGCGCGCCTGCTCGACCGCCTCGAGGTACGCATCCGCGGGCCACGTGAGCTCGGGCCGGATCGCAAGCACGGCAGCCTGCGAGCATCCCGAGTCGAACCACACGTCGAGCACGTCTTCCTCTTTGCTGAACTCCGCGCCGGAGCATTTCGGGCATTTGAGGCCGGCAGGCGTAAAGTCGGCGGCCGGACGCTCGAACCATGCGTCGGAGCTCTCTTTCGCGAAGATCTCTTCGGCAATCTTCATCACGCCCGAGTCGAGGATCACATTGGCGCATCCGGAGCACCGCAGTGCCGGAATCGGCACGCCCCACGCGCGCTGGCGCGACAGGTTCCAGTCCGGACGGGTCTCGGTCATGTTGCGGATTCGATCGCGCGACCATCCGGGAAACCACCTCGCGCCGTCGATCGCGGCTACGACTTTTTCGCGCAGCCCTTCGTGATCGATCCGCAGGAACCACTGCTCGGTCGCGCGGAAGATGAGGGGTTTGTGACATCGCCAGCAGTGCGGATAGCTGTGCGAGATCGTATGCGCCGCAAGCAGAGCGCCGGTTTCGCGCAGCCGCGCGACGATCGAGTCGTTCGCCTCGAACACATTGCGTCCGGCCCACTCGCCGCCCTCCGCGGTGAACACGCCCGCGCCGTCAACCGGAGTGAAGGGTTCGATTCCGTACTTCGCGCCGACCACGAAATCCTCGTAGCCGTGGCCCGGCGCGGTATGCACCAGGCCCGTGCCGGCGTCGGCGGTGACATGCTCGGCGTACATCAGCTTCACGTCGCGCGGGAGAAACGGATGCCGGAAAATATCCTTGCCGTCGAGCGCGTGGATTGCGGCGCGATCAAGCGGAAGAGTTCTCTCGACCGCGAGGCCAGCCTCTTTCGAGGTTGCGTCGGTGACTGCATCGGCTAGGCGCGCAGCCACGATGTAATATTTCGCGCCGACCTTCAGCGCGACATAGTCGAACGTCTCGTTCAGGCTGATTCCAAGATTCGCGGGCAGCGTCCACGGCGTGGTGGTCCAGATGACAGCGAACAGATTGCCCGCTTTGTGCGCGGCGGAAAGCTCCGCGCGATCGGCGGCGTCGGCGGCAAGTGCGCCGGCGTCACCGGCGTTCTGATTCACCGCGAACGCGACGTAGATCGCGGGCGACTTGTGATCGCTATATTCAACTTCGGCTTCTGCCAGACCAGTGCGGCAATCGAAACACCAATGTACAGGGCGCAGGCCGCGATAGACGTAGCCGCGCTCGACCAGGTCGCGCAGCACGCCAATTTCGGCGGCGTCGTACGCCGGCGCCATCGTGAGATACGGATTGAACCAGTCGCCGATACATCCGAGGCGCCGGTAGTCGCCGCGCTGCAAGTCGATCCATTTTTCTGCCTCGGCGCGGCATCGCTTGCGCAGCTCGAGCTTCGACATCGCGCGCGCCTTCGCGCCCAGATCGCGCGAGACTTTGTGCTCGATCGGCATCCCGTGACAGTCCCATCCGGGAACGAACGGCGTCCGATTCCCCAGCATCGAGCGCGAGCGGACCACGAAGTCCTTCAAAATTTTATTGAGCGCGGTGCCCAGATGCGCGCGGCCGTTGGCGTATGGAGGACCGTCGTGCAGGACCCAGGCGGGCCGATCTTTTCGCGTCTCGAGCAGGAGCGCATAGATATCCAGCTCATCCCAGCGCTTGAGAATCTCCGGCTCGCGCTTGGGCAGATTCGCCTTCATCGGAAAGTCGGTTTTAGGAAGCGCGAGGGTGGATTTGTAATCGGTCTCTGCCACGGATGGTCAATGCGGACGCCGGTGCCGCGTCCGAGCTATTCTCCCTGCAATATCTGCAATGATTCGTCTTTAACCTAAGATTATCTGACCCGCCCAACACGCGCGAGAGCACGGCGACGGGCCAGACCGATGAGTCGAATCCGCCGGAGGGCTGTTGCATGAGATGTGGACGCGGAGCTGGACGCCTCGGGATTCTTCGCCCAGGGCTCGGAATGGCGAACGTGGGCTCGTTGCATGAGTATCGTAGCCTCAGTCAAGCCCACATCCGTCATTTCGACCCCTTCGGCGTTGCTCAGGGCAGGCTCCGGGAGAAATCCCGAGGCGTCCATGCTCCGCCTCCGCGTCACATGTGCCGGCCTCTCGTACGGGATTCCTCGCGCGACGCGCGGGAATGACAAGTCGCGAACGGTCTAAATCTCAAACTAACCGACTACCAACGCGTCATGTCGTTTGAATAACTCGGGCGGGCTTCGTATCATCAGCAGCGCAGGAGCGTTGGTGAGATGTCGATTAGAAAAGTTACTTACTTCGATAAACCCGGACCCGCCGAGGTGCCCGTCGATGAAGACGGGCAGGCCAAGCCCTGCGTGCTCGGCGTCCGTTACGTCAATCGCGACAGCTTCGAGACTATCCGCGTCCGCGGCGGCAAACGCACCGGACGGCATAACGAAGTGCTGGAAGAAATTCCTGCGACGCTCGACACCAGCCCGTTCGCGATCGAGCGGCTGGGCCAGGCGCCCCGCAAAATCGAAAAGTGAAACCTCCCGGCGCGCTCGCGGGCCTACGCGTTCTCGATCTGACCGACCATCGCGCGCAGCTATGCGCCCGGATCTTCGCCGATCTCGGCGCCGACGTGATCAAGCTCGAAGCGCCCGGCGGCGACCCCGCGCGGCGCATCGGTCCCTTCGTGGACGATATTCCTCATCCCGATCGCTCGCTGTTCTTCTGGTTCTATAATCTCAACAAGCGTGCGCTCACGCTCGACGTGCATCATCCGCGCGGCGCGGAAATACTTCGCAAGCTCGCGCGCTCGGCGGATATCGTCATCGAGAGCTTCGCGCCCGGCGCGATGGCGCGGCTCGGGATCGGCTTCGACGATTTGCGGCGCGAGAATCCCGCGCTGATCCTCCTGTCGATCGCGCCGTTCGGGCAGACCGGTCCGTATCGCGACTTCAAGGCTGATGACACCGTGCTGAGCGCCCTATCCGGAATGCTCTACGTCAATGGCTTTCCCGGCCGCGCACCGGTTCGGCCTCTGGGATTGCAGGCGTATCACTCGGCCGCGCATTACGGCGCTATCGCGGCGCTGTGCGCGCTGTTCGCGCGTGACCATTCGGGCCAGGGCGCGTGGATCGACCTCTCGATGCAGGAGGCAACCGCCGCCGCGGTCGAGCACGTCGCTGCCAGCTATTTCGAAAACAAGATCTCCGAACCTCGCCGCGGCACGCTGCACTGGAGCCGGTTTTTCCGCGTGGGCCGATGCCGCGACGGACATATCATGCACTGCACTCTCGGCGACTGGACCTCGCTTATCGAATGGGTCAAGGCTGACGGCAAAGCGCAGGACCTTGACAACCCCGCATACGACCAGGTGCTGCATCGCTACCTGATGGCGGAGCATCTGTTCGACGTGCTCGACGATTGGGTCAAGGACTACGATCGCGACGAATTGCTCGAACGCGCGCAGCTTCTGCGCCAGCCCTACGCGACCGTGCGCAAGCCCGAAGCGCTGTTCGACGACGAGCAGCTCGCGGCGCGCGGGTTCTTCGTCGAAGTCGAGCATCCAGAGCTTGGCCGCACGATTCGCTATCCCGGTGCGCCATACGTGATGAACGGCACGCCGTGGCGGGCGTATCGCCGTCCGCCGCTGGTCGGGGAGCATTCGGGAGAGATTCTGCGCGGCGAGCTCGACCTTGCGGCAGAGGAATTGGCGACGCTCGCGGCGGAAGGAGTTATTTGACGATGGCGCCGCTGCCGCTCGAAGGAATTCGCGTGCTCGATTTCACCTGGGTCGTCGCCGGTCCGGTCGCGACCCGGATTCTCGCCGATCACGGTGCGCAGGTGGTCAAGATCGAGCGCAAGAATCCTGCGCCGATGGGTAATCGCAAGCTCGGCCTCCAGTGCGACCTGCATCGCGGCAAGCTCTCCGCCGCGATCAACATGGGCGATCCGCGCGGCGTCGAGCTCGCGCGCAATCTCGCCGCAAAATCCGATCTCGTGATGGATAATTTCTCGGCTCGCGTGATGCGCGCGTGGGGGATGGATTACGAGAGCCTGAAAAAAGTTAAACCCGATATCATTTGCGTCAGCATGTCCGGCTTGGGCCATACCGGCCCCCGCTCGAGCTACGTCAGTTACGGCCCCACGCTCCAGGCGCTGACCGGATATACGATGCTGATGGCGGAGCCGAACGGCGAGCCCGCCGGCTATGGATATTCGTACGCCGACATGTGCGGCGGATACACCGGCGCGCTCGCGGCCATCGCCGCGCTGTGGAGCCGCAAACAGACCGGGCGCGGCCAGTTCGTCGATCTCTCGCAGTTCGAGGCGGTTGCCGCCGTTATCGGCCCTTCGCTGCTGGATATCTCCGTCAACGGACGCGAGCAAAAGCCATTCGGCTACGATTCGCAGGAAGCACCTGCCGCGCCGCACGGGGTTTACAAATGCCGCGCGCGAAAAGCTGACGCGCCCGACGGCGCCGATGACGACGACCGCTGGATCGCGATCTCGGTGCATACGCAGGCCGAATGGGAGCGTTTCGCCGCCGCGCTTGGCTCGCCGGAATGGGCCAGCGAACCGAAATTCCAGACGCTCTATCTGCGAATCAGGAATCGCGCGGGACTCGACGCATTTATCTCGCGATGGACCGCAGAGCGTTCGCCGGAAGAGGCGATGGCGACGCTGCAAGGCGCGCGTGTCGCGGCGGGCGTAGTCGAAAACGGAATCGATCTGTGCGCGCGCGATCCCCAGCTTCGCGAGCGGGGCTTTTGGCCGATCGTCGCGAACGCGGCGGGCGCGG
The DNA here is from genome assembly GCA_049281755.1 of Binataceae bacterium (SeqCode). Lineage (GTDB taxonomy): Bacteria > Desulfobacterota > Binatia > Binatales > Binataceae > JBARDN01. Next base: position 117 of record JBAPSR010000031.1, on the reverse strand, counting down.
CAACTCAGGTGACCGGGATCCCGTTTCGCATCTCGAGCGGCTCTGGCGCGGTGCGATCGATCGGCCCCGACGTCGGCGAGAGCAACGACTACGTCCTGGGCGAAATTCTGGGCCTCG
>JBAPSR010000030.1:0-2008 GCA_049281755.1 Binataceae bacterium (SeqCode) | reverse complement strand
ACTTAGCATCACGGTGAACATCGCGACGCTGGCGAAACCCTCGTGCGCCTCGCGTCCCGCGAGTTGGGCGATCATGATCGGTCCGCCCAGCGCCTCGCGCACGGGGGTCGAGCCCGAGATGATGCTGGCCACCCCGGTGACCAACTGAACCGTCATCGAACCGGTGGTCGTGACCGCATCGATCGCGGCGTCGTAAGGATTTTCCCGTTTGATAATTTCGTCGCCGCGCGACATCACGCCGATAATCCAGCGCTTGGCGGGCGCGCCGAAGAGATTCTTTTCGGTTTCGAGTCTGGGGCTGAGCGATATGAAGGTGCGCGACGATGCGTTGCCGCCCTGACGTTCGACCTCGAGCTTGAGAGTGGTTCCCTTGCTGGCTTCGACCCGAGTGGCGAAATCCATCCAGGTGGCGGTCGCATGCCCGTCGACTGCGACGATCCGGTCGCCGGTGCGAAGGCCGGCCGCCGCCGCGGGCAGGCCCGCCTTGATCTCGCCGACCACCGGCTGCACCACGGGCACGCCGTACATGAAAACGATCCAGAGCAGAATCGGCGCGAAGATGATGTTCGAGGCCGGTCCCGCCAGCACGATTGCGAAGCGCTTCCAGAGCCGCTGGGAGGGAAAAGCGCGGGCGCGGAACGCGGCGACCAGGGAATCGGGAGGATTGTCGCGCAGCGCGGCGCGCGCGGCTTCCGGAGTCGGATCGATCCGCAGCCGGTTTACCAGCGCGGCTTCTTCGGGTTTGAGTTCGCGGCCCAGAATCGCGATCGCGTTCGATTCACTCAGAGGTGCGGCGACGGTATTGCCGACCGTGGCCGGCGAGGGCTCGGCGATTAGCTGACGGGTGATATTCTGCACCTGCGCGTCGAAGCTGCCGCGGGCAATCGCGATACCGTGGTGACGCGCGGCTTCAACCAGGTCGTGCTCGAGTTCGGTGATGAAGGTTTCCAGCTCTTCGGACTTGGGTTCCTCGCCGACTTCATCGCCGAGCATCCGCACGTATCCGCCGAACGGAAGTGCAGCGATTTGATATTCGGTTTCGCCGTACCTGATCGACCATATTTTAGGCGGGATTCCGACCGAAAAACGCAGCACTCGCACGCCGAGCCGTTTTGCCATCGCAAAGTGCCCAGCCTCGTGGACGACAACCAACAGGCTGAGAATAATCACAGCCGCAACGATAGAAGTCAGCATAGAACTCCAGTACGGGGTTGATCAGGCAGAAGCCGCCTGCGGTCCCAGCACCGCATCACTTAAGACAATAGTAGGTGAAGACTGCCGCGAAGACTAGGCTGCAGGTACGGTCTATCAATCCGCCATGGCCCGGGAAGATCCAGCCGGAGTCCTTGACTCCGGCGGTTCGCTTGTACGCCGATCCCGCAAGATCGCCGGCCTGCGCGAGAATTGCGATCGCGGCCGAGATCGCGGCGGTCGCGGAGATGCTGCAGTCGGGCGCGAGCCATCGGCGCAGGATTATGCCCGCGATCACCGCGGCGACGAGGCCGCCGATCGCGCCCTCGACCGATTTTTTCGGACTCACGCGCGGCGCGAGCCTGGTGCGTCCGATCGCGGAGCCGACGAAGTACGCGCCGCTGTCGCTCGCGACCACGAGCAGCAGCATCAGGATGATCGTCGGGATACCGCCGCGCAGATTCCGGAGCATCGCGAAGTATGGAAACAGCACGCCGACATAGAGCGCGCCGAGCGCCGTGAGAATCGCACCGCCGGGAGCTCCGACGGTTCCGCGAATCGCGACGGCGATCACCAGCAAGATCATCGCGGCGATCACGGCGACCGGGATGATCCACTGACCGCGGTCGCCAAGCGCGAGAAGGATGAATAACGGCGCAGCGCCCGCTACAGCGAGGATCGCGATCGATCCAGGATCGCGCGAATGGTTCATCTCGGCGATTTCGTAGAGTCCCCAAAGTCCGAGAACAGCGATAAACGCGCAGAAGGCTCCGGCGGGCGCGAAGATCACGATCGCCAGAACGATAGGCAGCGCCAC
>JBAPSR010000029.1:0-17110 GCA_049281755.1 Binataceae bacterium (SeqCode) | reverse complement strand
CCGACCACGTTGTAGGGCGGCGCGGAGTCGGCCATACCCATCGCGGCGTCGAGGGCGACCTTGGCGTCGTCGCGCGCATTGACGGCTTGGACGTGCTCCATCTCGGCGCGGGAGAGGTCGGCCTGGGTGATCGACACGTCAATTCCCGGCCGCAGATCGGCTTTGGCGAGCTCGGTTGCCTGACGCAGTTGCTCGCTGCGCTGGCGGATAGCTTCGTCGTAAACCTTGATTACCTGCTCGGCGGCAAGGAGCTCATAGTAGCGTTGCGCGACCGCGAAAATCAGATTCAGATCGGTGAGCTTCAATTGCGCGTCGGCGGCGTCAAGGTCGGCGCGGCGTTCGTCGATATAGCCGCGCACGCGGCCGAAGTCGAACAAGAACTGCGAGACCGATATTCCGCCGAGAAAATTGTTCGAGGATTCGGTGCTCTGCGAGAAGTCGTCGTCGGGCAGCCGGTGATTGACGCCCGACATGCGCGGAAAAAGGTCGAGCGCGAAGAAGCTGGTATTGCCGATACCGTTGTCGGTCGAGCGCAGATACTGCGCGGTGCCATAAGCCTGCGGCAGCATGTCGGCTCGGGCGACACCCACGCCCGCGCGCGCGGCGGTCTGGTCCGCCTCTGATTGCATCCGCAACGGATGCAGTTTGAGCGCGATTTCGGTTGCCTGCTCGAGGGTCAGGTCCGAGTTCGGTTGAATCATGATTTGCTCGGCGTACGCGCGCGCGCACAGGCCGCTTGCAATCCCGAGCACGAGCGCCGCAACCGACCACTTCAACTTACTTCGTCGGGTAAGCTTGCAATCCATAATCAATCTCCGTGCTCGGAAGCGTTTTCGTCATCGGACCGAACGAGAACCCGCACCGGTTCGCCGGCCTCGAGCGAGAGACTCATGTGGGTCACGACTTGATCGCTGTCGCTCAGGCCCGAGACAATTTCGACGTTGGTCCCATCGGTAATCCCCGTGATTACGGGGGTCTTGCGCAGCCTTCCGTCCTTGACGGTAAAAATGAATGAGTCCGGCTGCCCGATGCCGGAGACCGCGGTGCGCGGGACCTCGAGCGCGTTAGGATGCTGGGCCAGGGTCAGCGTCACGTTTGCATACATCCGCGGATAGAGCCGGTGGTCGGTATTAGGGATGTCGATCTCGGTGAGCATCGTGCGCGTTGCGAGATCGAGCGACGACGAATAACGCGTCACCGTCGCGTGGAAGGTTTGGCCCGGAAATGAGCGCAAGGTCATCGACGCCGGCATCCCGATTCGGACGGTTCCCGCTTCGCGTTCGGGCACATAGACATAGACGCGCAGCTTGCTGATCGCCGCTTCGGACAGGATCGGACCTCCGCCGGTCAGATGTCCGCCCGCGCCTTCCATCGCGCCCGAGCTGACCGCCGCACCGGAGCCCGAGACGCCGAAGTCGCCGCCTCCGGCGCGAATCAACGCGCCCGGATCGGCGAAGCGTCCGGTGATCACGCCGTCAAACGGCGCAATGATCTTCGTGTAGGAGACCATCGTCTCGAGCGCACCGGCATCAGATTTCGCCTCGAGATATTTGGCGTACGCGATATCGACGGTTTCCTTCGCGACCAGGCGCGAATCGGTCTTTCGCACGCGGTCCAGGCGCTGCCAGGTCAGCTTCTCGATTTGCAGGCGGGCTTCGGCGCGATCGAGATTTTGCTGGAGCTCGGGCACCTCGATCACCGCCAACACCTGCCCGGTCTTGACCCAATCGCCCTTGTCGACGTTCATCTTGACCAGGTATCCGGTCACCTTCGCGTGCAGCGCTACTTCATAGAAGCCCACCAGGTCGCCGGGCAGATCGATCGACTCGATGACCAGATGGCGCTGCGGGCGTATCACCGGAACCGTCCGCAAATCGGAGCTGGTCGCCACCAGTTTGCTCGGGACGGCGGGAGTGTCGCTGCTGTAGTGGCATCCGGCCGCGGCGAGCGCGACCGCCGCGATCAGTAACGACTTTCCAAGACGGCTCACTGTTTTGTCCTCCGCGAATAGAACAACTCGTACACGCACGGAACCAGGACCAGCGTCAGGACGGTGGAGACGGTCAGACCGCCGACGGCAGCGCGCGCGAGCGGCGCGGAAGCCTCTGAGCCGGCGCCGATTTCCAGGGCGATCGGCATCAGACCGGCCACCGTAGCGAGCGCGGTCATCAGGATCGGGCGCATGCGGATACGCGCGGACTGGACCACGGCGGGGCGCAGCGCCTGTCCTTCACGGCGGCGCTGATTGGCGAAATCGACCAGCAGAATCGAGTTCGACACCACGATTCCGACCATCACGATGATCCCCATGAACGATTCGATGTTGAGGGTCGTGTTGGTCAGCCACAGGGTCCAGATAACTCCGATTAGTCCCATCGGCACCGCGAACATGATGATCAGCGGATCGAGGAACGACGCGAACTGCGCCACCATCACCAGGTACAGCAGCACCACCGCCATCCCGAGCCCAAAGCCGAAGCTCGAGAACGAACGCTGCATCGCGGCCACCGCGCCTCGATAGGTAATCTGAACGTCGGGCGGGAGCTTGATCTTCTCGAGACGGCTTTCGATCGCGTTCTGCGTGCCGCCGAGGTTCGAGGTCGATGGCTGGACCAGCACGTCAACCACGCGCTGGATGTTGTAGTGGTCGGCTTCGGACGGATATTTCTTTGGAATCAACGTAGCGACGTTGCGCAGCGGGATCGATTGTTCGTGCGCGTCGTGACCGTCACTGCCGTCGATGTGATGGACCGGGATATCCTTGAGCGTATCGATCGAGTTGATCGCTTCCTCGCGATATTGCGCGGTCAGAAAGTAGTCGTTGCCGGTGGCTCGATCGATCCAGATCGACGGCGCGATCATCTGGTTCGAGCTGAGCGCCGTGATCACGTTGGTCACGACGTCTCTCTCCGTCAGGCCCAAGCGGGCTGCGCGCACGCGGTCCACCTCGACATCGATAGTCGGATAGTCGGCTTCTTGCGGAATATAGGTTTGCGACACATCCGGCAGCTCGCGGACGTCGCGCTGGATGCGGCGCGCAACCTCGAACAGCGGACCGTAGTCAGGACCGCTCACCTGGATGTCGATCGGCGCGGGCAGACCGAAGTTCAGGACGGCGTCGATGATGCTGCCCGAGGAGAAGAATGCCTTGACCGACGGCACCGCGACCGGCAGCCGTTTCTTGAGCTCGTCCATGTAGTGGAAGGTCGAGACGCTGTGATTGCCTTTCAGCGCGACCATGATCTCGCCCGTGTCTTCGCCTGAGTTCGACGAGTAGATCGCCGAGATACTGGGTGCGATACCGAGATTTGCGACCACCGTCCCGAGCTCGGAGGGCGGGATGATTCTGCGGATCTCATTTTCGACCCGCCCCGCGAGTTCCTGCGTCAACTCGATTCGCGTGCCCGCCGGAGAACGCATATGGATGATGAACTTGCCGGCGTCGGTGGTTGGAAATAGCTGGGTTCCAAGCAGCGGATAGATCAAGAGCGAGATCGCGAACAGCGCCGTGACAGCGCCAATCACGATAAATTTGTGATCGAGCGCGCGCGTGAGCTGCTTCTCGTACCAATTGGCAAACCGCAGATAGCGCCGATTGAAGACGCCGAACGCGCGCCTGAACAGCGATTGCGAATGCTCGCCGGTCGCGGCGCCGCCGTCCTCCGCCGCGCGCGCTTCGTCGGCGTTCAGAAAGCGCGCGCAATAGATCGGAATGACTGCCATCGCCACCACGTACGACGCGAGCATCGCCAGAACCACCGCCAGCGCGAGCGCGCTGAACAGGTATTTGGCCACGCCGAACAGGAACATCACCGGGAAGAACACGACGATGGTCGTGATGGTCGAGGCGAGCACCGGCAATGCTACTTCCTCCGCCCCTTCGCGCGCGGCCACGGCAGGCTGTTTGCCCTCGGCCAGATGGCGGTTGATGTTCTCGAGGACCACCACCGAGTCATCGACCAGCCGCCCGATCGCGAGCGCGAATCCACCCAGCGTCATGATGTTGATCGTAGAGCCGCCCATGAATAGGCAGAAGGTAGCCGCCAGGATCGACAGCGGAATCGACAGAAAGATCGCGAACGTCGAGCGCATGCTGCCGAGGAAGATCAGGATCATGAGCGAGGCGAGAATCGCGCCCGAAATCGCCTCGTGCTCGAGCGAATGGACCGCGTCGAGGATGTAATCGGACTGGTCGAAAATCGCCTTGAGCTTTATCCCCTTGGGCACTCCGATAAGTTTGGGCAGGATCTCGTGGATTCCGTTGACGACCGAAATCGTATTCGCGCCGCCCTGCTTGAGCACCGGGATGTAAACCGAGGGCTGGCCGTCGATCGTGACCACGTTGTATTGGATCGCGGTCGAATCCTCGGCGTTGCCCACGTCGCCCAGCCGGACCGGCACCTGGTTGTTGCCGATCTTGATCGGAACGTCGTTGAGGCTGTCAGGATGGTCGATCATTGCGTTCGAATAGATGTAGTAGTCGGTCGCGCCGATCTTGGCGTCGCCCGCCGGAAGAATGAGGTTGGTCTGGTTGAGCGAGTGGACCACTGAGTTGAGCGTCAGGCCGCGCGCCTGAAGCGCGTTGCGATCGACGTACGCCATGATTTGCCGGAACTTGCCGCCAAACGGCATCGGGATCGACGCGCCCGAAACAGTCGCAAGCTGATTGCGCACGTTGTAGCGGGCCTGATCTTCGAGATCGACCTGGCTGAAGCCCTGCCCCTCGACCGTGACCAGCGTGACCGGCAACGATGAGGCGTCGAACTTGAGCACCAGGGGCGGCAGCGTGCCGGGCGGCAAGACGCCCAGGTCGGCCATCGCCAGGGTCGCCAACTGGGCGGAAGCCGCATCGACGTCGACGCCGCTGTGCAGATAGACCGTGATCATGCTGACCCCGGGCAGCGAGCGCGACTCGATATGCTCGATTCCGCTGCCGAGCGTGAAGAATCGCTCGTAGCGGGTGGTGATGTCGCGTTCCATGTCCAGCGGCGGCATGCCGGGGTAAAAGGTGGCGACCACGACCGCCGGGATCTTGAGATTTGGAAAGACGTCCACCGGCATTCGGGCGAATGCGGTGACTCCAAGGATCAGAACGATCAGCGCTCCGACGATTACCGTGAAGGGGTTGCGTAAAGCGAAGCTCGGCACGTCAATGCACCTCGAGCGAATTTCCGGGCGGCTCAAACGAGCGCGCCAGTCTGAGAAAAGTCATCGGGGGCTTCTCACCCGCCGCGACGATTATACTGGATGTACCGACTAAATTCGGGCGGGCGATAACGGAGGACCGCAGGGGTCAGACGAGATTTTTAGCCGCCGAGAATATCGCGGTGCGATGGGCTTCGGCGTCACGAGGGTTGCCGCGCGCCACGCACGCGCCGCGGCAGGCGTCGGATCGAGGAGCGATAGCGGAGCGGGACCGGAATATGCCGGCAACGATTGCGCGCCGGCGTCGCTGCGGTCCTCGGACAGGCCGAGATACTCGTGGCGTGCGGCGGTCTGGCGTACTTCAACCGGCTTGTAGGATGGTCCGTAGTGCCGGGTGTGGAGCGCAGGCAGAACGATCGCCATCCCGAGCGCCAGCACGCATCCGAGCAGGCGCAGCGTCGCGAAAATTGAATGGCTGGCTTTACCGAACGAACCCATCATTCAAACCCATTTCCGAACCCATGTTAGACTATGCGGACCCGGGCTCGCGCTCAAGCGGAGCTGCGCTTCCCGGCTCGCGAAATCCGCCCCCGCGTCGTATAATTGCACACTAAATGCGCACTAAATTCATCCTCGCGATCTTCTCGATTCTTCTGGCGGCAACTGCCGTCCAGGCGCAGCAGTATCACGTCGATCAGGACAGCAGCGCAGCGCTGACCAAGTACCTGCACAAGCATCGCCTGCCTTTGGTCGGCGCGCAGGTTCAGCGCGACGACGGTGGCCATCCGCAGGTGCATCTGTACGGCTTCGTCGCGACTGACGCGGGCAAGAGCGATGCCGAGCGCAAGTCGCAAAGGTTCCTGGGCGTGACGGGAGTCCCGATCACAAATTCGATTCAGGTCAATCCTTCTATCAACTCTCACGGCGCGGACGGTGGCGCCGCCGCTACCTCTCCGGGGGCGGCGAATGCGCCCGCGCAAGGCTCCAACTCGCAGTGGAACAACGCCATGCAAGGAATTTACAAGAACGGAGCGCAGCCGCTGCCGTCGAACGGATCTCCGGGTCAGCCGTAAGCGCGACGCTCGCGTGTGCCGCGTGATAGGATCGCGGACGCTGTGGCGGATAAGGTTATTTACCTGCGCGACCCCAATCGGGAGTCGGGCGAGCGCGTTTACAAGATCAAGTATGCCGAGCTGCTGAACGCGGCTCAGCTTGCCGCGGTGACGCATCGCGACGGCCCTCTGCTGGTGATCGCGGGCGCAGGCTCGGGCAAGACTCGCACGCTCATCTACCGCGTCGCGCGGCTGATCGAGAGCGGAGTTCCGCCTGGCGCGATCCTGCTGATGACTTTCACTCGGCGCGCGGCGCAGGAGATGCTCGATCGAGTCGAGCGGCTGGTCGGCGAGAGCTCGCGCTCAGTCGCCGGCGGCACCTTTCATTCGTTCGCGAACAATATCTTGCGCCGCCACGGCGCGCAGATGGGACTCAAGCCGAATTTCACGATTCTCGACCGCGGCGATATGGAAGACGTGATCAATCTGCTGCGCGCGCGGATGGGGCTTGCGTCGCGCGAGCGGCGCTTTCCGAAAAAGAGCACGGTCGCCGAAGTAATCAGCATGGCGCGCAACAAGATGCGCGAGCTGGCCGAAGAGATCGAGATGGATTTCGCGCATCTGATCGAGCATCAGGGCGAAATCGTCGCGCTCGCCGAAAAGTACGAGGCTTACAAGCGCGAACGCGCGCTGCTCGATTACGACGACCTGCTCTACCGGCTCGCCGAGCTGCTGCGGCAATATCCGCAGGTGCGTCAGCGCCTCTCGCAGAGCTATCGCTACATCATGATCGACGAATATCAGGACACCAACCGCATCCAGGCCGAGCTGGTTCAGCTTCTCGCCTCGGAGCATCGCAACGTGATGGCGGTGGGCGACGACGCGCAGTCGATCTATTCGTTTCGCGGCGCGAACTTTCACAACATCATGGATTTTCCAGAGCTGTTCACAGGCGCGCGCGTGATCAAGCTCGAAGAAAACTACCGCTCGGTGCAGGGAATCCTCGACGTCGCCAACGAAGTGATTTCGCGCGCGGTCGAGAAGTACACCAAGGTTCTGTTCACCTCTCGCCGCGGCGAGTTCCGCCCGATTCTGGTGCGTGCGCAGGATGAGCACATGCAGTCGCGTTTCGTTGCGCAGCGGATCCTTGAGCTGCGCGAAGAAGGCGTCGAGCTGGGCGAGATGGCGGTGCTGTTCCGCTCGAGCTTTCACTCGTTCGATCTCGAACTCGAGCTCCAGCGCCGCGATATTCCGTTCATCAAGCGCGGCGGATTTAAGTTTATCGAAACCGCGCACATTAAAGACGTGCTCGCGCATCTGCGCGTGGTCGCAAATCCCGCCGACGCGGTTTCATGGCTGCGCGCGCTGATGCTCGTGCGTGGAGTCGGGCATCGCACCGCCGAGCGCACGGTCGAGATGCTGGTAACCGCCGACGCGCCCGAGCGCGAGCTCGCGCGGCTGGGGCAGTCGGGAGGACGCGGCGCGGCCTCTGGCTACGCGCAGCTTGCGGCGCTGCTCGCGGGCATCCGCGGCGAAGCGAAACGCCCCGCGGAGCAGATCGCGGCGACGCTCGCCTATTACCTGCCGCTGATGCGCGAGGCGTATCCTGACGATTTTCCCAAACGCGAGCGCGACCTCGAACACTTTCAGAACATCACCGAGCGCTACCGCAGCCTCGAGACGATGCTCTCCGACATGGCGCTCGAGCCGCCGAGCGACTCTCTCGGCGGCGTTCTGGCCGAAGGTCCCGAGGACGAGTTCCTGACGCTCAGCACGATTCATTCGGCCAAGGGGCTCGAATGGCGCGTCGTGTTCGTGATCTGGGCGGCGGACGGCCGCTTCCCCGGTCCGATGAGCGTGGACGAAGAATCGATCGAAGAAGAGCGCCGCCTGATGTACGTAGCGAGCACGCGCGCCCGCGACGAGCTTTACCTGACCTATCCAATTTACATGTTCGATCGCATGAACGGCTACATGATGGGCCGAGCGTCGCGCTTCCTGGACGATCTCCCCGCCGAAATTCTCCCCACTGCCACGTTGCAGGACGCCGAAGAGGCGAACACATGATCTCGCCGAGGGAACTCAAATGGCTAATGACGAAACAACGTCTGGGTTACCACCGCTTATAGCGCGCGAGTTGTTGCTCGGAAATCCCGCGCGCGCGTTGCCAACTATCTCGCCCGACGCGAAGTTTCTCGCGTGGGTCGCACCTGACCCGCGCGCTGTATTGCAGGTCTGGGTTCAGACCCTCGGCAAAGATGACGCGCGGATCGTCACCGCCGACCGGAAACGCGGCATCACGCTGTACGGCTGGAGTTGGGACTCGACCACTATTCTTTATATGCAAGACTCTGATGGCGACGAGAATTACCACCTCTTCGCGGTCGATCTAGCCAGCCGCAACGTGCGCGACCTCACGCCATGGCAGGGTGTGCGCGTAGAGGCGACGATGTTGAACCCGAAATTTCCCGGACAGATGCTGGTAGCGCTGAATATCCGAAATCGCGCGATGATGGACGTGCATCGAATCGACCTACGCACAGGCGCCGCGGAGCTCGATACCGAGAATCCGGGAGACGTAGTTTTCTGGCTTGCCGACGACAATCTGGTTATACGCGCGGGGTACGCGATGAAGTCCGACGGCAGCAGTGAAATCCGCGTGCGCGACGACGCCAAGGCTCCTTGGCGTACGATCGTGTCGGCGAACCCCGACGAAGAGGCGGCTCCGCTCGGCTTCAGCAAGGATGGCGGCTCCATCTATCTGCGAACGTCGATCAGCAGCGACAAAGCTCGCGTGGTCTCGTACGAGCTCGCGAGTGGGCGCGAAACGCTCATAGCCAGCAGCGACGTGGTCGACGCGGGAGCGGTCATGATTCATCCGACTCGCCACGTGATCGAAGCGGTTGCGTTCGACTCTGATCGCCGCCACTGGACCGTTGTAGATCCTGCGGTCAAGAAAGATTTCGACGAACTCGAGAAAGTTGCCGATGGCGACTTCTCGATCGTCAGCCGCGATCTTGCCGACCGCACCTGGCTAGTCGTGTTTTCGAGCGACCGTTCACCCACGCGTTACTACACTTGGGATCGCACCGGCCGCGCGGCGACCCTTTTGTTCAGTCTGCAGCCAAAGCTCGAAGGAGCGGCGCTCGCGCCGATGAAGCATGTCACCTATCGCGCACGCGACGGCATGGAGATTCACGCCTATTTGACGCTCCCACTCGGGGTCGCGCCGAAAAACCTGCCGACGGTGCTGCTCGTGCACGGCGGACCCTGGTGGCGCGACGAGTGGGGTTTCAACCCAGCCGCGCAGTTGCATGCAAACCGCGGATACGCGGTGCTGCAACCGAACTATCGCGGCTCGACGGGTTATGGAAAGAAGTATCTGCACGCCGGTGATCGCCAGTGGGGACTCGCGATGCAGAATGACCTGACCGACGCAGTGCAATGGGCGGTCGGCGCAGGGATCGCGGATCGCGAGCGCGTTGCGATCGTGGGCGGCTCATACGGCGGCTACGCCTCGCTCGCGGGCGCAACGTTCACGCCCGAACTTTATCGCTGCGCGATTGACGTCGTTGGGCCGTCGAACCTGTTCAGTCTGATTAAGTCGTTTCCGCCCTATTGGGGGGTGACGCTCGGGGTCTTTCGGTCGCGCTGCGGCGACCCCGATGATCCAGCGGACAGAGAGCTGCTCACTGCCGCGTCCCCTTTGTTCTCAGCCGAGCGGATTCGCATTCCAATGTTGATCGGCCAAGGAGCGAACGACCCACGCGTCACACAGCAGGAGTCCGAGCAAATCTTCGAGGCGATCGCGAACAACCGCGGCCGTGCGACCTACGTGCTCTATTCCGACGAGGGCCACGGCTTTGCGCGGCCCGACAACCGCCTCGATTGGTATGCGCGCGAAGAGAAATTTCTCGCTGAGAATCTCGGCGGCCGCTTCGAGCCGATGAGCGCCGAGCGGATGCCAGGATCCACCGCCGTCGTCAGAGAAGTCGGCTGATGCGGCGCTCAGGTGGGGTTCTTCATCACTTCGAACCTTACGTAGCCAGGTACGGGCTCATCCACATGCATTGGTAGCGAGACTTCGCGCAGGACCGGGACCTTCTCGGTGATCGTGCCGGTCGCGGGGGCGTCTTTCGGGACCGTGATCACCCGGGTGCCGACGAAGCGCACCACCGTCGGCAGCATCCTGCCCGTGTCGAGGTAGCGGGTGTGTGTGGCTTCGAGCAGGGTGTCGAACTTGAACAGTTTCGAGCCCGCGCGAATCAGATACTCGTTGTGCCCCAGCGGCCGCACCATCGTCGATTCGCTCATCACGTAGATATGCCCGACCGTCGGCCGCAGAAACCCCGGGTAGAGGGGATTGACGCCCAACCAGAACGGCATCACGACGCGCCGATTCTCAGCCCATCCGGTCAGATGAACCTGCGCCTGGCGATCGTTGTCGCCGAGGGTGAAATCCTTGCCGTCGAAATCGCGCAAGATATCGCGGCTCAGCTGATCCTGCGGCGGAGTGTTGATTTCGCCGGTCGGACCGAAATCCAGCGCCTTGTCGGGGCTGCATCCGGCAACGCTCGCGATCATGAGCGCGGTCATCGCCATCATCGAAAAGACGGCCCATGCTTTGATTCGTGCGCGGTTCATCCGATCCGAAAACGCGCGTAGCTGGCCGGCACTCGGCCTTCGAGCGTCCACTTCATCGGCAGCGAGACCTCGCGTACGACCGGGATCTCGACCTTCTTGCCGTCGCCGCGAGTGAATTCGCGCTTGCCCATGTATTGCACGATGGTCGGAAGAATTTTTCCGGTACCGTCGTAATGCGTGCGCGTCGTGACGAAAACGGTCTCTTGTTTCACCAGCGTGCTGCCCGCGTCGATCATCCATTCGCCGGAAGTGTCGAGCGGCTTCTCCAGAGTTGCCTCGCTAATCACGTAGTAGTCGCCTTCTTTCGGCTGTGTGACGCCGGGGACCAGGATGTTCACGCCGAACCAAAACGGCAGCTTCATCCAGGCGTTGCTGCCCGAGCCGAGAGGACGAACCATCGCGACCGTGTTGCTCTCGCCGAGGATAAATTCGCGTCCGCGAAAGTTTTCCTCGACCGACTCCGCGCTGGCGTAGATTGAATGAGCAGCGGGCGGCGGCGCGGGCCGGCTGCATCCGGCTGCGGCGCAAAGCGCGGCCGCGACGATCAGCACGCCGACGAGGCGCGCTATCTTCTGGCGCTCAAGCTGCGCGCGCATAGTGGGCGGCGATCTCGCGGCCGACCAGCTCGATTTGTTGGTGCCACGAATCGGGAGCTGCGATGGGCCACAGCACGAACTTGTCGAGTCCCTTCGCGATGTATCGTTCCATCTGCGCCGAAATGTCTTCGGCCGAGCCGTACACGCTGCGCTCCAGGAAAGCCTCGGACCCGCGGCCCATCGCGGAGAGCATCGGCTGCATTTCCTTGAGCGCTTTTTCACGCGAGCTCGCGATCCGGCAGAGCAGGATCAGTCCCGATTCGATTCGGGCATTGGCGCGGCCGTACTCGACGGCGTAGGCGCGAATTTTCGCCATGCTCGATTCGTATTCCTCGGGCGTCTGGAATGACGCGAAAAATCCGTCGCCCAGCCGCGCCGTACGCCGCAGCGCCGACTCGGCGCGTCCGCCGATCCAGATGTCCATAGTGCCAAAGTCATTGTTCGCGCGTGCCGCGGGACGCGGTTCGATCGTGACGTTGTCAAAATTGAAGAAGCGGCCGTGATAGCTCGCCTGCCGATCTTTCCAGACCGTGCGCAAAACCTCGATTCCCTCATCCAGGCGCTTTCCGCGCGCGTCTGGCGAGATTCCGCATGCGGCATAGTCGGCCAGATTCGATCCGGTGCCGACCGCCATCACCATCCTGCCGCCGGATAGATAGTCCAGTGAGGCGAACGACTTCGCCGCCATCAGCGGATGCCGCAGGTTCAAGAGCAGCACGCTCGGCCCGAGTTTCATCCGCGAGGTGCGCGAGGCGATGAGCGATAGCGTTGCGACGACGTCGAGTTCCGGCGACGGGGCCAGCAGATGGTCGGAGAGCCAGAACGAATCGAGGCCCCACTCTTCGGCGCGCTCCGCCACTCGCGCGATCGTCTCGGCCGACGGCATTCCTAACCGCCACAAACCAAAACCAGCACCGATCTTTACTTGCGGTGTCATGGATGCACACTATTTCGTCGCGCCGTATTTTGCATAGCCATATGGTAGATACTAGCATGAGGTCCGCTTTGATGAATTCGAATCACGCGCCAGTGCGCAAGAGCCGCGCGAGCATAACCATGCTGGGCACCGGCGACGCCTTTGCCAGCGGCGGCCGCGCGCAGGCCGGTTTCATCATCGACGCCGACGGCACACGCGTCCTGATGGAAGCAGGGCCGGAGATTCTGGGCGCGATGAAACGCCACGCGATTCGGCCCAATCACCTCGATCTGATCGTCATCAGCCATCTGCACGGCGACCACTTCGGCGGCCTGCCGTTCCTGATTCTCGAATACATGTGGGAAAGCCGGCTCGACGGTCCATTAACGATCGTGGGTCCGCGCAATCTGGAATCGCGATGCTGGCGACTGCTCAAGACGCTTTTCCCGGGCTTCAGCCTCGAACGGATAAAGCACAAACTGCACTTTGTCGTGATCGAGCCGGGCGCGACACTGCAAATCGGCAAGGTCAAGCTTTCCGCGATTCGCAGCCCGCACACCAAGCCCGATATCTCGCTGTCGCTCAAGGTCGAAGTGGGCGGGAAGACGATAGTTTTTTCGGGCGATACCGGATGGAATGACGCGCTGGTGAAGTTCGCAGCGGGCGCGGATCTATTCGTATGCGAATGCACCTACTTCGAGAGCAAACATCTGAAATTCCACCTCAACTATCCGGAGCTCGCCGAGCAGCGCGAAAAATTCAAGGTCGGCCGGATGCTGCTGACGCATATCGGCCGCGAAGTGCTGAACCATCGGCGTCAAATAAAAATCGAGATGGCGGCCGACGGAATGAAACTCGCGGTCTAGCGCGGCGCGCGGCGCGATTGCGCGCAAGGAAGTCGCTCATGGGAATTGCAGACGGAAAACGCGCGCTCGTCGTCGGCGTCGCGAACGACAAGAGCCTCGCATGGTCGATCGCGCAGGAGCTGCACGCGCAGGGCGCCGAGATCGCGCTGACCTACCAGGGTGAGGTGCTCGAAAAGCGCGTGCGTCCGCTCGCCGCGCAGATCGAAGCCGACGTGGTCGGCGAGCTCGACGTTAACAACGACGCGCAGATCGCCGAAGTGGTAGGCAAGATCGAACGCAGATGGGGCGGGCTCGATATGCTGGTGCACGCGGTCGCATTCGCCGAGCGCGAGGATTTGCGCGATCGGTTTTTGAACGTCACGCGGCACAACTTTTCGCGTTCGCTCGAGATCAGCGCCTACTCGCTGGTCGCGCTCGCGCGCGCGGCCGAACCGCTGATGGAAGCGCGCGGGGGCGGCTCGATCGTCACGCTCAGCTATATCGGCGCGGTGCGCGCGGTTCCCAACTACAACGTGATGGGAGTAGCCAAAGCGGCTCTGGAAGCCTGCGTACGCTACCTGGCGATAGATTTGGGTCCGAAGAATATCCGCGTCAACGCGCTCAGCGCCGGTCCGGCGCGCACGCTCTCGTCCTCGGCGATCAGCGGCTTTCACACGATGGCGCACGAGGTTGAAAATCGCGCGCCGCTGCGCCGCGGCATGAAAATCGAAGAAGCGGGTAAGATGGCCGCCGTGCTCCTGAGCGATCTTTCGAGCGGCGTCACCGGGCAGACGGTGTACGTGGACGTCGGCTACAACATCGTAGGGTTCTGATCAATTTTCTATCCGTTGTCTAAGGAGAAGTGCGATGGCGATTCATATCGTTCCCCAGCTCTCCGACAATTTCGCGTATCTCGTCGTTGATGAAACCAGCAAAGAATGCGCGGTGGTGGATTGCGCGGAAGCCGACAAGGTTATCGCGGCTGCGCGCGGACTCGGGGTGCAGATTGCCGCGATCCTGACGACGCATTGGCATGGAGATCACAGCGGCGGCAACCAGGATCTCGCGGCGAAAATCCAGGGGATCAAGGTTTATGGCGCGAGCGCCGAGAACGGCAGAATTCCCGGGCTGACCAACCCGGTCGTCGACGGCGACACAATCCGGATCGGCGCCCTCGAAGCACGCGTGATGGGAATTCCCGCGCATACCAACGGCCACGTCGCTTATTATTTTCCGAAGCTCGAGTCGGTCTTTACCGGCGATACGATGTTCATCGGCGGATGCGGGCGCGTGTTCGAGGGGGTCGCGGCCACGATGGTCGCGTCGCTGAAACGCCTGGCGGCGCTGCCCGATTCGACCCGGGTCTATTGCGGGCACGAATACACCGAAAAGAATTTACGCTTCGCACTGACGCTCGAGCCGAATAACGCTGCGCTCAAAGCCAAGCACGATTGGTCGCGCAAGGCGCGCGGCGAAGGCAAATGGACCGTCCCTTCGACGATCGGCGACGAAAAGCAGATTAACCCGTTTCTGCGCACCGACAGCGCCGAGCTGCGCGCGAGCCTGAAGAAGATCGATCCGGCGCTCGCCAACGATCCGGTCGCGATTTTCGCCAAGGCTCGCGAATTGAAAGACCGGTTTTAGGCGCTCACAGATAGGTCGTATCGAATTGGCTTGAGATCGGCGTCATCTTATCGAGGCTCCAATCGTCGGTCAGCACCGCCGAGCGCCGCGAGCGATTAGCGTCCCGTCTCGGTGCGCGGCGATCTAGAACGGCTTCAGAATCGCCAGCATCAGGATCGCTAGCACCAGCAGACTCACTACTCCGTGCACGACCGCGAATTCCCGCCGCGTCGAAGCGCTGGGATTGTCTTCGAGGAATCGGATCCGGCGGTAGAAGCGCACGTGATAAAACAGAATCACGGCGATCAGCAGCAGTTTCGCGTGAAGCCAACCCTGCTGCAGAACATCGGGCCGCATCAATATCAGAATGATTCCTAGCGCGATTGTGATTGCGGCTCCCAGGTTTACCGTCACCTCGAACAGCCGCCGGATGGTTCCGAGCAACCGTTCCTTGGGAAGCCCGACCTCCTCCGGCACGCGGCCGAGCAGGCTCGCGAGCATCAGCAATCCGCCGATCCAGAAAATCACTCCGAACAGATGAAGTGCCAGCACGATTTGGAAGACGGCGTCGCTCAATTCGGTATCTCCTAAGACGGACCCTCAAGATGGAATATGGGTGCGCGGACTGAACGAACGTACCGTATCGACGCGAGTGGTAGAAGCGTCTGCAATCCTGCCGGGCGCTTGCCAGCGGCCTCGGCGGATAGCATTTATGAAACAGCGAGTGATGGAGGCTAGAAATGGCGGATTCATACCTGTCCGAGCTGAAGCGAAAAACCGTCAGCGCCGAAGAGGCCGCGGCGTCGGTCAAGTCGGGCGACTGGGTCGAGTACGGATTCGGACTTGGACAGCCCGACCTGTTCGATCAGGCGCTCGCGGCGCGCGTCGCCAAGCTCGAGCGCGTGAAGCTGCGCGGATGCCTTGCGATGAAGCCGCGCGCGGCGATTGACGCCGATCCCGACGGGAACCACGTAAATTATTTTTCCTGGTATTTCTCGGGGCTCGAACGAAAGCTGCACGATCGCGGACTGTGTCATCATATTCCGATGAACTTTGGCGAGGCGCCCGACGACTATCGCCGCTTCATCGATGTGGACGTCGCGGCGCTGAAATGCGCGCCGATGGACGAGCACGGTTATTTCAACTTCGGTCCGTCGGTGACCTATCACAAGGCGATCACCGAAAAAGCCAAGCACCTGGTAATCGAAACCGATGCGAGCGTGCCGTATGTTTACGGGCTCGAATGCGGAGTTCATGTAAGCGAAGTCGATCAGGTAATCGACGCCGGCGCCGGCATGCTGCCCGAGCTTAAAAATCCGGCACCGGGACCCGCCGATCAGAAGGTTGCGGAGCTGATCGCACCGGAGATCAGGAACGGCGCATGCCTGCAGATCGGGATCGGCGCGATGCCGAATGCGGTCGCGGAGCTGCTGGCGGGTTCGGCGGTCAAGGATCTCGGCGTGCATACCGAGATGTTCGTTGACTCGCTCATCTCGCTGTATGAGGCGGGCAAGATCACCGGCGCGCACAAAGCGGACAACCTTTACCAGATGACTTATTGCTTCGCCGCGGGCTCGTCACGCCTGTACAAGTTTCTCGATCGTAATCCGGCCTGCTTCGCGGGGCCGGTCGATTACACGAACTTGCCGCATCACATCATGCGCAATGACAACGCGGTCGCGATCTGCAACGCCGCCCAAATCGATCTCACGGGGCAGGCCTGCTCAGAAACCGCCGGTATCAGGCAGATCAGTGGCACTGGCGGCCAGCTCCAGTTCATTCGCGGCGCGTACGCTTCGGCCGGTGGCAAGGCGATCCTGTGCCTCGCCTCGACCTACGAGCGCGCGGGACACCGCGCCAGCCGGATAGTCGCGCGAATCGACGACTCGAATGTCGTGACCACGCCGCGCACCGACGTGATGTACGTGGTGAGCGAATACGGAATCGTCAACCTCAAGGGCAAGTCGGTGCCAGAGCGGGCGCGCGCGCTGATCGGGCTTGCGCATCCGGATTTCCGCGAGGAGCTCGAGCGCACGGCGCGCGAGTACCGGCTGCTGCCGCGATCGATCTTCTAGTGTTGTGTGGAATCGCCGGTGAATTTGTAGACCAGCTCGCCTTCGCGGGTGAATCCGAGTTCGCGGCGAATCAGGTGTTCCAGGTAACGGTCGTTGGAACTTAAGTTCTGAACGTCCGTTCTGAGCGAATCGTTGCGAGCCAGCAGTTCCGCGCGCCGCGCCTCCAGCGCGCGGCGCCTGGTGCGCAGCGCCAGCAGGTCGCGCGGCCCCAAGG
>JBAPSR010000028.1:0-22237 GCA_049281755.1 Binataceae bacterium (SeqCode) | reverse complement strand
TGGTGCGCCGTCGCGGACTTGAACCGCGGACCCGCTGATTAAGAGTCAGCTGCTCTACCAACTGAGCTAACGGCGCACCGAGGAGATGCTTTCGTAGCAGGATATGTGGGGTGAGTGAAGGGATTTGAACCCTCGACCACTGGAGCCACAATCCAGCGCTCTACCAACTGAGCTACACCCACCACTGCGTGAACCGATCGAAACCCGGCCCGGGCCCGAGGCCCGCAAATTTCCATGGCGCGCCAGAAGGGATTCGAACCCCTGACCCGCGGCTTAGAAGGCCGCTGCTCTTTCCACCTGAGCTACTGGCGCTAAATCGGGGCGAGCCGATTTGAACGGCCGACCCCCTGCTCCCAAGGCAGGTGCGCTACCAGGCTGCGCCACGCCCCGTGAGAGTAGGAATTAACACACGGATCGAAAGCTCTCAACGGGCAGCGAGAAATGGTAGTGGGTCGGATCTGGCGACGGTCTTTCATCGAGAGTCGTTCGCGCTCAACTGTTGCGGCGCAATGCGTGGTTCTCTTCCCGGCGCGTGGAGGATTCCGGCGAATTTCCTTTTCTCGCCGTCAGGCTCACCGCCACTCGAAGGTAGTGCATGGACGCCTCGGGATTCCTCGCCCATGGCTCGAATGACGGTCGTGGGCTTGGTGCATGAGATCGCAGCCTAAGCCCGAGCCCACTTCCGTCATTCGAGCCTTGGGCGAGGAATCCCGAGGCGCCCATGCTCAGAGTCCTCGTCTGATGCAGTGTCCTCTCGTTCGGGATTCGCGCGCGGCGATCTGCTCCCGCCTGGGGATGTTGGGAACCTTTCCCTAATTACCTATCGCGTCGTCCCGCAGTAATCGCGCTGCTCAGAACGGCGAGCGGGCTGCGCGAAAAGCGAATCTTGCGGTCGGCCAAGCACAGAAATCGCATCGTGCAAAAACCCTGTCGAATCAGGTAGAAAGGACGCCTCTCTCCCAATCGAAGTCTTCGCAAATCGCAATTCGCGAAAAGTTTTTGATCAGCCGTGCTTGATTTCATTGCGCTTTATATGCGGCATCGCTTTTGCTTTCTAGTCTGGCAGCGCTGCAAATCTCCTCCCCCGAGAACCAACAGCGCCTGTCCCCAAGCACGGCCGGGTTACTGCCGTAGGCTCCCCACCCGCGGTCCCCAACGGTAACCCGGCCCTTTTTTTGTCTGAAATTCCTGCGAACCAATTCGTCCCCATTCACGCGCCGTTTTACAGCAGCGCACGACGCATGTCTGCCAGCACCGAGCCGAGGTACGTGATGAACCGCGCCGCCATCGCGCCGTCGATCACGCGATGGTCGTACGAGAGCGACAGCGGCAGTATCAGGCGCGCGACGAACTCGCCGTCGCGATAGACGGGCTTCATCACCTGTTTCGATACGCCGAGGATCGCGACTTCCGGCGCGTTGATAATCGGCGTGAACGCGGTCCCCCCGATTCCGCCAAGGCTCGATATCGTGATGCATCCGCCCTGGATGTCCATCGGCCTGAGCTTGCCTGCGCGCGCAGCGGCCGCGAGGTCCGCGGTCTCGCGCGCGATTTGCACCACGCCCTTTTTATCCGCGTCGCGCAGAACCGGCACTACCAGACCTTCGGGCGTGTCGGCGGCAAACGCGATATTGAAATATTTCTTGAGGATCAGATTGTCGCCCTCGAGCGAGGAGTTGAAGTCGGGAAATTCAGTCAGCGCCGCGACCATCGCCTTGATTATGAAAGCGAGGATCGTCACGCGCACTGCGTCTTTGGCGTGAGTCTCGTTGATCTCGCGGCGCAGCGCTTCGAGATCGGTTACGTCGGCCTCGTCAAATTGCGTGACGTGCGGAATCATCACCCAGTTGCGCGCGAGGTTCGCCTTCGCGGCCTTGCGGATCCGCGAGAGCGCGCGAGTCTCGGTCGCGCCGTAGCGCGCGAAGTCCACCTTCGGCCACGCGAGCAGATCGAGCGCGGCGCCGGCGCCACCTCGGCCGCCGGCCGCGCGGGTGAGCGCGGATTTCACGAATTTCTCGACATCGGTACGGAAGATTCGCCCCTTCATCCCCGAGCCGGTGACGAGCGACAGATCGGCTCCGAGCTGGCGCGCGAATTTTCGCACCGACGGACTCGCATGCGGCTTCGCGCCCGGATACTCGGCCGATTCGGCAGTTCCGGAAGGCACAGCCGCGTTCGCGTCGGACGCCGCTTCAGCCGCGACGGGGGGAGCAGCGGCGGCAGTCCGAGGAGCTTCAGCCGCGGCCAATTTTTCGCGCTTGGGAGCAGGTTCCTTGCGCGGCTCTGCGGCGCTTTCAGTTCCTTTCGGTTCCGGCTTCGAAGCCATATCGGCGGCGGCGGGAGCTTCGGTTTCGAGCACGACGATCGGCGACCCTTCTGAAACCTTGTCGCCGAGTTTTACCTTGAGCTCCTTGACCACGCCGGCTTGCGGCGACGGCACTTCCATCGTCGCTTTGTCCGATTCGATCGTGATGAGCGAGTCTTCGGCGCGGACGCGGTCTCCCGGCTTGACCATCACCTCGATCACGTCCACCTCGGTGAAATCGCCGATGTCTGGAAGCTTGATATCGACCAGCGTTCCCATCGGCGCCCTCTACACCGTCACCGGGTTGGGTTTCTCGGGATCGATCTTGTACTTCTTGATCGCGTCCGCGACCCGCGAGGCGGGAATCTGCTCTTCGTCGGCCAGGCTCTTCAGCGCGGCGAGCGCGATGTAGTGACGATCGACCTCGAAGAATCTGCGCAGTTGCGCGCGATAATCGCTGCGCCCGAAGCCGTCGGTCCCGAGCACGCGATAGCGCCGCCCGACGAAGGGACGAATCTCGTCGGCAAAGGTCCTGATATAGTCGCTCGCCGCGACTACCGGTCCCTGCCGCTCATGGAGGCAGCTCTCGACGTAGCTTTTGCGCTGCGGGCTGGTGGGATGCAGCAGGTTCCAGCGTTCGGCCTCGAGTCCCTCGCGCCGCAATTCGGTGAAGCTCGGCACGCTCCACACGTCAGCGGCGATTCCAAAGTCGTCGCGCAAGAGATCGGCGCCCGCGATCACCTCGCGCAGGATGGTTCCTGAACCCATTAGCTGCACGCGCGGCGCTTTGCCGTTGCCGCCGTCGCGTAGCAGGTACATCCCCTTGAGAATTCCTTCGCGCGCGCCCTCCGGCATCGCCGGATGCACGTAGTTCTCGTTCATCAAGGTGATGTAGTAGAAAACGTCTTCCTGTTCGTGAAGCATCCGGCGCAGTCCATCTTGGATGATCACGGTGAGCTCGTAGGAGAAGGTCGGGTCGTAGGCGACGCAGTTTGGAATCGTCGAGGCGACGACGTGACTGTGGCCGTCGGCGTGTTGCAAGCCCTCGCCGTTGAGAGTGGTGCGGCCCGAGGTCGCGCCGAGCAGGAACCCGCGCGAGCGTGTGTCGCCGGCTGCCCAGGCAAGGTCGCCAACGCGCTGAAACCCGAACATCGAGTAGAAGATGTAAAACGGGATCATCGGCAGGTTGTGCGTCGAGTAGGAAGTCGCCGCCGCAATCCACGAGGACATCGCGCCCGGCTCGCAGATGCCTTCCTGCAGAATCTGGCCCTGCTGATGCTCGCGATAGAACATCAACTGGCCGGCGTCTTCGGGTTTGTAGAGCTGGCCGACCTGGGAAAAAATTCCGAGCTGCCGGAACATCCCTTCCATCCCGAAGGTGCGCGATTCGTCGGGAACGATCGGCACCACGCGTTGGCCGACGTTCTTGTCGCGCAGCAAGGTCGCGAGAATCCGCACGAACGCCATCGTGGTCGAGATCTCACGATCCTCGGTGCCCTTGAGCTGCGCCTCGAATGTGGCGAGCGGCGGAATCTCGAGCGCGGCGGATTTGCGCCGGCGTTGCGGAATCGGGCCGCCAAGCGTCTCGCGCTGCTTCTTCAGATATTGGATTTCTTCGCTGTCATCGGGCGGGCGAAAAAACGGCACGTTCGCGATCTCCTCGTCCGGCACAGGAATCGAGTAGCGATCGCGAAATTTCTTCAGCGTCGGCAACGTCATGTGCTTGGCCTGATGGGCGATATTCATGCCCTCGCCCGAGGCGCCCATCCCGTAACCCTTGACGGTCTTGGCCAGGATTACAGTCGGCTGACCCTGATGTGCGACCGCGGCCGCATACGCGGCGTATATCTTGACCGGGTCGTGGCCGCCGCGGCGCAGTTGCCAGACTTCATCATCGGTCATGCCGGAAACCATCTGGAGCAGCTCCGGATACTTTCCGAAGAACTCGCGGCGAACGTAGGCGCCATCCTTGGCCTTGAACGCTTGATACTCGCCGTCCACGCATTCTTCCATCCGCTTGTGGAGCAGTCCGGTCTTGTCGCGCGCGAGCAGCGCATCCCAGTTGCTGCCCCAAATCACCTTGATCACGTTCCATCCGGCGCCGCGGAAGTCGGCCTCGAGCTCCTGGATGATCTTGCCGTTGCCGCGCACCGGACCGTCGAGGCGCTGGAGATTGCAGTTGATGACAAAGATCAGGTTGTCGAGCTTCTCGCGCGAGGCGAGCGAGATCGCGCCGAGCGATTCGGGCTCGTCCATCTCGCCGTCGCCCATGAAGGCCCACACTTTGCGATCGGCCATGTCGGCCAAGCCGCGGCCCTGCAGGTACTTCATGAAACGCGCCTGGTAGATTGCCATCAGCGGGCCGAGACCCATCGACACTGTGGGGAACTGCCAGAACTCCGGCATCAGCCACGGATGCGGATACGACGAGAGGCCTCCGCCGTCGGACTCGCGCCGGAATTTGAGCAGATCCTGTTCGGTGAGCCGCCCTTCAAGAAACGCGCGGGAATAAATTCCCGGCGACGAATGTCCCTGGATATAGATCAGGTCGCCGCCATGATGCTCAGACGGCGCGCGCCAGAAGTGGCCGAAGCCGATATCGTAGAGCGTCGCAGCGGACTGAAAGCTCGCGATGTGGCCGCCCAGTTCCGAGGTCACCGCGTTGGCGCGCAGAATAATCGCGACCGCGTTCCAGCGAATGATCGATCGGATGCGGCGCTCGATCTCGCGATTACCGGGCGAGCGCGGCTCGAGCTCGACCGGAATCGTGTTCACATAGGGCGTGTTCGCGTTGTAAGGAAGAAACGCGCCCTTCGAGCGCGCTTTGGTGATCAGATTTTCCAGCAGAAAATGGCCCCGGTCCACGCCTTCGGCGTCGATCACCGCGTCGAGCGCGTCGAGCCATTCAGCGGTTTCCTCGGGGTCGATATCGGTTTGGGTTTCCATCGGCTTCAATACTCCCCTCCTCCTCAATGATGCGCCGAACTTTCGCGCGAGTTGAGCCCTTTACTCCCGCGAGAAGCGAAATGAGATCGAGCCGAGCTGGCGGTAGTCGGCGTGAAAAACGTCGCCGGGCCGCGCGGCAATCGGACGCGTGAACGATCCGCCCAGAATAATCTCGCCGGCTGCCAGGCTGACTCCGTGCGCAGCGAGCTTGTTGGCGAGCCACGCGACGCCGTTTGCAGGATGATTAAGGACAGCGGCGGCGACTCCAGATTCCTCGAGCTCGCCGTTGCGATACAGAACAGCGGCGACCCATCGCAAATCGATCTCGAGGGGGCGGACCGGACGGCCTCCGAGCACGATTCCCGCGCAGGCGGCGTTGTCTGAAATCGTGTCGAAGACTTTTCGCGGTGTCTGGGTCTTGGGATCAATCTGGTCGATACGAGCGTCGATAATCTCGATCGCGGGAACTACGTAGTCGACCGCGCCGAGCACTTCGAAGATCGAGCAGTTCGGACCGCCGAGCGGCTTGCCGAGCACGAACGCAAGCTCGACTTCGACCCGCGGCACGATAAAGCGCGTGAACGGAATTTCGGCGCCGTCGGCAAAGAACGTGTCATCGAGCAACGCTCCGAAATCCGGCTCGTCGATCTGCGACGACGCCTGCATCGCCTTCGACGTGAGTCCGATCTTGTGACCCTTGAGCGTGCGTCCGGCCGCGAGTTTCAGCGCGACCCACGCCTGCTGAATCGCGTACGCATCCTCGATCGTCATCTCGGGATACTCCAGCGAAAATTGCCGAATCTGGTGGCGCGTCCGCTCGGATTCTTCAAGGCGCCGCGCCAACTCTTCGATCGTCGACTTCTTCAGCATCGCTAAATCTTCCTCGTTCTTATTCGATCGTGCGACTTAAGCGGTCCGCTATGCAATCGGCGCCCTGATGACGCGTGCGCCCGGAATCGTCTAGAGTACTCTTGCAGGTATCTTCTGATTCCAGCCGGTCCCGAGACCCGCGCCGGGAACCGAAGGAAGGATGCTATGGCATACGCTCACGGCCGCACGATTCACGACGCTGACGCGCATATCATGGAGGCGCCGGACTTCCTCGACGGCTACGTCGCGGACGAATACGCGCGCGAAATCAAACGCCAGAATATGTTCAGCGCGCTCGGCGAAAAGCAGGGCCGCGACCTGTTCGCGATTGTGCGCGGCCGCCACGACGATCCCACGTGGCTCGCCGAGGGCGAGCGCCAGATCATGGTGCGCAAGAATTACGAGGCGCTCGGCTCGTGGCGGCGCGAGGACCGTCCTCGCGCGCTCGACAACCTCGGCTTTGCAAGCCAACTCGTGTTCACCACGACCTTTCTGGGCCTGCTCAACCTCGAGCACGGCAACGATCCGAAGAAGCGGGCGGAAGTAGCGCGCGGGTTCAATCGCGCGATGATCGACTTCTGCTCCGTCGACCGGCGGATGCTCGCGTCGTGCTACGTGCCGCTGGCGGATTTCGCCGAGGCCGACGCGGTCGCGCGCGAGGCGATCGCGCTGGGGGCCAAGGCGCTGCTCATCCCCTCGCGATGCCCCAAAGGGCATTCACCGAGCCACACGGGGTTCGATCCGGTGTGGGCGCAGGCGCAGGAAGCCGGGATTCCGATTCTGTTTCACGTCGGCGGCGGCGGACCGCTGCTGTCCCCGGATTATTTCGTCAATGGGATGCCGCCGGTGCCCGACTTCCATGGCGGCGACGGCAACTTCCGCTCGGTCGACTACATGGCAATTCCGTATCCGCCGATGCAGACGCTGGCGACGATGATCTTCGATCGCGTGCTCGACCGCTATCCGCGGCTCAAGTTCGGAGTGATCGAGCAGGGCGCGTCGTGGCTGCCCGGATGGATGCGCGCGATGGATTCGGCGCATACCGCGTTCATCAAGAATGAAGACCGGCTCAAGCAGATGTCGTTGCGGCCGAGCGAGTTTGTCCGCCGGCAAGTCCGCGTAACGCCTTACCCGGCCGAAGAGACCGGCTGGATTATCGCCAATTCCGGCGATGAGGTTTGCATGTTCTCGTCGGATTTTCCCCACGTCGAGGGTGGACGAAATCCCCTCAAGCGTTTCGAAGACGCAATGAGCACAACCTCCGAAGCATCCAAGCGCCGCTTCTACTGCGACAACTTTATTGACCTGATGGGAAATGGTCTTGCATCGGACCTGCGCGGGTCGGATCGTGCATCGGGGATTCAGGAATCGCCAAAATACTAAGTCGCCGGCATTCGATGACGCCTCGCCTGCACCGCCGCTCCTCCAGAGCCTGAGGAGCGGCGGTTCCTTTTGGCAGCATCAACTTGAGCTGCAAACCCTTCTATGGGATCAACAAAACTCTGCCTACCGCCTGGCGGCTCTCGATATAGGCATGCGCAGCCGCGGCCTCTGAGAGCGGAAATGTCTTGTCGATTACTACTTTGAATTCGCCGCGCGCCGCTTCATCGATTAGACGCTGGATCATGTTGTGCGCGCGGTCGGTGGCTATTTCGGCGCCCAGGAAGACTCCGGTAAGCGACCGATTCCCCGCCATCAACGGCGATACGTCTACCGTCATCGCCTCGCGTCCCGCGGCCCCGACCATCGAGATTCGCCCCCGGTAGGCCAGCGACATGATACTGCCTTGCAGCGTTGCGCCTCCCACCGGATCGACTACCAGGTTGACGCCCTTGCCTTCGGTGATCTTCATCACTGACTTCGCGACATCGTCTCTGCGATAGTTGATCCCGTGGTCCAGACCGAGCGGTTTAAGCCGCTCCAGGCGCTCATCGCTCGAGGCCGTCGCCAGCACTTTTGCGCCCGCGCGTTTGGCAAGCTGGATCGCCGCCACGCCTACGCCACTGGCGCCGGCTTGAACCAGCACCGTCTCGCCGGACTTCAGATGTCCGAACTCGAACAGGCAATCGTCGGCAGTCCCGAAAGGAACCGGAATCGCCGCGGCGAGCTTGATATCGAAGCCAGCAGGAACCGGCCACGCGTTGCGCGCCGGGACCGGCCGCAAAGCCGCGTGCGATCCGAAGTTGTACACGGTAGTAACTTTCTGGCCGACGCGAAGGTCGGTTACTTCCGCTCCTACTTCCACTATCTCGCCCGCCGCCTGATAACCCACAATATGCGGCTTGGTCAGTAGCGCACCGTGCCAGCGATTGAGCGTGTCACCGCCTTCGATACTCACTGCCTCAACACGAATAACCACTCCCTTTGGATGGCATATGGGATCGGGAACCTCTTCGTATTTGAGGACCTCGGGAGTTCCGTTCTGGTAATAGACTGCGGCTTTCATTTCATTTCTCCTATGGCCGCACTTTGGCGGCGACGTTCTATGCTCGACTAGACTCGCTAAATTACACTGCCACTCTCGACCAGGGTTCGGAGACGCTGCGGCAGAGCGCTGCGGAATTCCATAAGTGCACCCGAGCCGGGATGGCGAAAGCTCAGGGCGTACGCATGGAGCGCCAGCCTCTTTGCGGGATCGGTGCGGGCGCCATACTTGCGGTCGCCTGCGATCGGATGGCCCAGGACGGCAAATTGTACGCGGATCTGATGCTTACGCCCGGTTTCGAGAGTCATCTCGACTAGTGCCTTGTCCCGATACGTATGACGTACACGATAGTGCGTGATTGCCAAATCACCGCCATGCTTCACTGCGCGAACCAGCATCGAAGCGTCTTCGAGCAGACGGTCCGTCAGAGTTCCCTGCGCATCAGCCGGCACTCCCTCGACCACGGCCAGGTATTTCTTCGTGACGTTCTTCCAATCCTGCTGAAGCGCGGCCTGAATCAGCTCGCTTCGCGCGAATATAATCAATCCGGAAGTCTCGCGATCGAGGCGATGAACGATAAACACCTGCTGCGCCTCCGAGCCCGCGAGCGCCTTTAGGTATTCGTTGAGGATCCGATGCGCGGTCTTCTGCTTCTCCGCCCCTGAGCCCATCGAAAGAAGACCCGCCGGTTTATCGACCACCGCGACAGCCTCGTCCAAATGGACAATCTTGAGCCCGTGAAGGTCGATCTTATCGGCGCGGTGGCTGTCATGAACCGCGACGCTCACCAGGTCACCGGGCTCCAACTGAGTGTCATGCCGAACGCTGGGCTTCCCTCGAACCGTAACCGCGCCAAATCGAAGCAAGTCTTTCGCGCGTTTGCGCGACCGCGCGGGCTGCTGGCTTATCAGATACGCCAGCAGTTCACATCTGGAATCGACTTGATAAACAACGTCACGCGGCATGATTGGCCTCGCGCGGTCTATCCAACGCTGGCGATGATCCGTTCGCGAGTGATTGGCAGGTCCCGAATCCGGCAATCGAGCGCACGAGCGACCGCGTTCGCAACCGCCGCCGCGGCAGGTCCCTGAGCCGCTTCACCGACGCCCAATGGCGCCGTCTCCGGAGACTCGAACAGCTTCACCTCGATCTCGGGAACTTCATCGAACCGGAGAATTGGGTAATTCTCCCACGACGAAGTGACCACGCGGCCGCGATCGAAGGCGACCTGCTCTTTGAGCGTCCAGCTAATTGACTGGATAATCCCGCCTTCGATCTGATTAATCACTCCGTCGGGATTGACCACCAAACCCGCATCCACCGCGCAGTACACCTTTACAACCCGCACATTCTTGTTGACTTCAACCTCGGCAACAACCGCAACATAGGCCGCGGTGTTCTTGTATCGGCAAAAGCTGATACCCTGAGCGTTGCCCTTTCCATGCTTCGCATCCGGACGCCATCGCGCCATCTCGGCCGCGGTTTCCAGTACCCAGCGCGCGCGCGGGTCGCTCAGGTTTCGGAGCCGGAATTCCAGCGCGTCGATTGCCGCCGCCTGGGCTAACTCGTCCATGAACGACTCGGCGGCGAATACGTTCGCATATCCACCCAGAGTGCGTAGGGCCGAGGTGCGAAAGGGAAGATCGGGCAGGCTGTGGAGCACGATCTTCCTGTGCGTCATCTCATAAGAAGGTTCGGAGTTGCGGGAGCCGCCTGCAAACCTTCTCATGTCTTCGTGCAGTTCTGGAAACGGAACCGGTGGATCCATATGCGCGGCGGCCAGCAGATTGGTTGCGCGGCCGCTCGGCCGGCGGCCGTGAGGAGCACTCCAAATCTCAGTAGACCAGTCGCCGATTTTTCCATCCCGAGTGACTACGCCATCGATCTTAACCACCATAGGCGAGCCGAACGGCGACCACGCGAGTTCATCATCGCGCATCCACTGGACGCGCACGGGACGCGCCGGAACCTCGCGCGCAAGCAACGCCGCGTCGAGCGCGGCGTCGTCGGCTCCGTTGTGCCCATAACATCCGGCGCCTGGCACATGGATCACGGTGATCGATTCTTCGCTCATCTTGAGCGCTTCGGCCAAAGCCGCTCGCAGCGGAAAGACACCTTGCGAATGAGTCCACACGATGAGTTTCGCACTTTCGTAGCACGCGACTGCGCACGACGGACCCATCGCGGCGTGCGCCAGTGGAGGTTTCGAGTAGGTCGCCGAGACCCGGATCGCGCCTTCGTCCGGAGCGGATTTCGTACCGTGCTCCACCTCGCTCTGGAACGAGCGCATACGCGGCAGGCTTTGGGCCCAATTCTGGCTAATCGGCTGATTTTCATCTTCGATCCATTTTGCAGCCGCGCGCAGGGCTTCGAGCGCCTTGATCGCCTGATACTCGCGCGCGCAGCAGACGCCAACAAAATCACCGCTGCGCCAAATTTTTATAACTCCGGGCAAGCGCGCAGCCGCCGACACGTCCAGCGATTCGAGGTGCGCTCCATTCGACGGCGGGCGAAGCACGCGCGCATGCAGCATCCCCGGCAATTCGAGATCGTGGATGAATCCGCCGCCGGTAATCTTTCGCGGAAGATCAAGGCGCGCAACACTTCTGCCGATCTGCGTCGAGCGGCGTGGATCGGTCAGCGGTGCATTTCCAGTAATTCGGTGTTGCCAGTCGATCCCGGGTGCGACCGTCCAATAGTCAATTTCCGAGCGGGCTCCATCGACGAAGATCGCGCCGTCTTCAACCGTAAGGCGCGACGCGTCCGCGGCGAGCATCGCAGCCGCCTTTGCGATGATCACCTCGCGCGCTTCAGCGCATGCGATCCTGAGCGCCACGCCGCCGATCTCGACCGACATACTGCCGGCGGTATAGCTTTCGTTCGGCGAGTATCGAGTGTCGCCCGAAACTATGACAATTCTGGAGAGCGGAAGTCTCAGTTCCTCCGCCGCGATCTGCGCCATCGCGGTGACGATTCCCTGTCCGAGCTCGACCTTGGCGGTAAACGCGCGAACCATTCCAGCTTCGCGGAAGTCAACCCAATCTTTGAGCCGTGGATTTTCCTGCAAGCTCCACGGAAGCGTCATCGCACTCATTCGTCGGCTCCCTGCGCGACTTTGCGCCACGCCGACTCGATTGCGTTTACGATCCTCCCGTGCGCGCCGCATCGACAGAGATTCGAGGCGAGCTTCGCCACGATCTTGTCGCGTGACGGACTATGCTCACTTTGGATCAACTCGGCCGCGGCCATGATAATCCCCGACAGGCAATAGCCACATTGTCCCGCCTGGAACTCGAGGATCGCCTGTTGGATCGGATGCGGGTGTTCGATCGTTCCGAGTCCTTCGATCGTCGTTATGCGTTTGCCCTCGACCGACCATACCGGCAGCTCACACGACCTGGACGCGCATCCATCGACCAGCACCGTGCACGACCCGCATTGGCCGTCGCCGCATCCGAACCGCGTGCCCTTGAGGCCCAAATCGTCGCGCAAGACATAAAGAAGCGGTGTCTCGTAATGATCGACGACCACCTCACACGCTGTTTCATTCACGATCAGATGATGCGTGGTGCTCATATTGTGTTCGAACCTACGCCGATTTGATTGCTACTGCGGATCCAGATTGAGTATTCGCGCCGCATTAGCGCCGCGAATGGCTGATCGTTCGTGGTCGGTCAGTGCGGTTGCGGCGGCCAAGCGGTCAATCGGATCGTCGACACCCATGTCGAATGGATAGTCGGTGCCTATTACAACCTGGTTCGCTCCGGCCCGCCGAACCAGAAGCTCAAGTTGCTCAGGTGAGTAAACCAGCGAGTCGAACCAAATCCGGCGAAGATAATGGCTCGGCAATTCGCGGCAGGTATGCGACTCTGGCCGTACGGTCCATCCGTGATCAAAGCGGCTTACATAAAACGGAAAGTATCCGCCGCCATGGGCAGCGCAGAGTTTGAGCCGCGGAAAGCGATCGAACACTCCGCCGAAGATCAGATGCGCCAGCGCTATAGTTGTGTCCGCGGGGTTGCCGATTAGATTCGATAGATAGTAGGGAGCCAGCCGCGCGCCAAGCGGACATCCTGCGGGATGCATAAAGATCAGAGCGTCCAGCTCCTCGGCTTTGGTCCACAATGGATCGTAACGCGAATCGGCGACTTCGGATTCATTCACCGCGGTTGAGATGATCGCGCCCTTGAGGCCCAAACCGCGAACCGCGTGGTCCAGTTGTTCGACCGCCAAATCGGGATGCTGCATCGACAATGTCCCGAGCCCCACCAATCGGTCGGGTCGGCGCGCGCACAGGTCGGACAATCCCTCGTTCGCACTCGCGACGATTTTCCGCGCCAGCTCGCGGCCCGCCCAGTAATGATAGATCGGCGCGAGGCTGACCGCCTGCACGTCAATGCCCATCGCATCCATCGCGCTGAGACGCGCCTCAAGACTCGCGAATTTCGCACGGTACACAGTCGTCATGAGCTTTCGGTTTTGTTCCGCTGACGCAGCCCCACTGGCGATCGCGGCCAATTGACTCGCACGGGCCCATCCGGAATCCGACCGCGCAATCGCTTCGGATTCGGGAACTATAGTGTGCGCATGAATATCAATCGTGAGTTGTCTATTCGGTCTCACTGCACTAACTCAGCCACCCGCGTCACGCTGCGACTGACTATCGCCGATCACCTGAGGCTTCAGATAGCGCCCGGCCCGATGCTCGACTACGATGATTGCGCAGTTTGCGGGAACGTGCGCGCCAACCCAATCGCCCGTCATGTGCGCCCACATCGAGACCATCACGCCGCCGTGGCTGACTACCACGACGTCATCGCCGGGGAAGCGCGCGATCAGCTCGTCGAGGATCGGACCGACTCGATCGCGAACGTGCTCATAAGATTCTCCCCCCGGCGGCACCCATCGCCAGGGCCGCGAATGGTCGTAGTCGGGGGCCTGGAGGATTGATTCGTATGGTTTGCCTGCGAAATCGCCCGTTTCCCGCTCGTGCAGACCTTCGCGAATCTCGAAAGGAAGGTTCAACTCTTCGGCGATAATCATCCCGGTATCGCGCGCTCGAACGTATTGGCTCGCGATGACGATCCGCGGATTCGCCAACGCGCGGATACGCTCGGCCGCCTGCCGTGCCTGAAGACGGCCCAACTCGGTCAGCGCCAGCGTCATCGGCGTGGTCGTGAAGACACGGGTAACGTTGCCTTCGCTCTCGCCGTGGCGTACCAGAATCAACTTGCCCATGTCGACGTCCCCGCTCCGCTACCGCGTGAAATCAAAAATGAGGTGCTCCTAGGTGAAGAAGATTGTGGAGCGCCCAAAGCCGATAAATTTCGATTCGTCCTGCTCGAATGACATAAACCAGTTTGATCAGTTTCCACCTCGATCGATCGCCACCCCAATGATTGCCTCAAGCTGCCGCTTCGGGGCAACCTCCGGAGTCGGCGTCGCGGCATGGGGACATGGCTGCGCCCTTGAATCGTGCCCCACGGCTGGACTACGACTGGAACTCGACTTAACGGAGGACCGACGATGACCAAACTTTATGGCAGCTCAAAATCACGCAGCGCCCGCTCGCTGTGGGCGCTCGAAGAACTCGGCGTCAAGTACGATCACGTTGCGATGCCTCCGGCGGAGGCAAAATCCGCCGAACATCTCAAACGCAACCCGCACGGCCACGTCCCGGTGCTCGAGGATGAAGGCGCGGTGGTTTGGGAATCGATGGCGATCAATCTCTACCTCGCCGAAAAGTACGGCAAAGATTCGCTGTGGCCGTCGGACATCGCTTCGCACGCAGATATCTACAAGTGGAGCTTCTGGGCGATGACCGAGGTCGAGCCGCTCCTCATGACGATCCTTATGAACCGCGTGCTGAACCCGCCCGACAAGCGTGACGAGAAAGCGGCCTCGGCGGCGGCGGATGCATTGAAGGCGCCGCTCAAGGCGCTCGACGATTCTTTGAAGGGCAAGGACTACTTGCTGGGCAGGACCTTCACGGTCGCGGATCTGAACGTAGCTTCGGTGCTGAGTTGGGCGGCGATGATGCGCCTGGATCTGTCCGCGACGCCTGCCGCGCAGGCTTGGCTGCAGAAATGCCTCGGACGCGAAGCGAACCAGAAAGTCCGCGCCCTGAAATAGCCTCGAGACCGCTGAGACTGGCGATGAAGGATGATCATTGATGGGTCCCATCGGGAACGGAATTTTTCTGACCAAAGGCGTCGGCAAGCATCGCGAGAAGTTGAGCTCTTTCGAGCTGGCGCTGCGCGACGCGCGAATTGCGGAATTCAATCTGGTAAGAGTCAGCTCGATTTTCCCTCCGGGATGCAAAGTCATATCGATACAGGATGGGCTGAAGCTGCTCAGCGCCGGCCAGATTGTTTACGCCGTGATGTACGACAACTCGACCAACGAGCCGCACCGGCTGATCGCGTCGTCGGTCGGTCTGGCGATTCCCGCGGACAAGGAGCAGTACGGTTATCTCTCCGAGCACAAGAGCTTCGGCCAGACCGATCAGAAAGCCGGCGACTATGCCGAGGATCTTGCCGCAACCATGCTCGCGACCGCGCTGGGCGTCGAATTTGATCCGAATGTTTCCTACGACGAGCGCAAAGATATCTGGAAGCTTTCCGACAAAATCGTTCAGACGCGGAATATTACCCAGTCGGCAATCGGCGATCGCGACGGGCTGTGGACCACCGTGGTTACGGCGGCGGTCTTCGTCGACGTACGCAACGGCAAGTGAGTAATCGAGAGAGCTTGAGCTCGGATGATCATCGCGCGCCGCTAAAATCGATCGGCAGCGGAGCCGAGGGCGCCGATGCACCGGCTCCCACCGCCTAGCGCGATTCCCGATAGAACCGCGCAAGGCTCACCGCCGGTACTCCCAGCCGATAGAGCAGCGGGAAGATATTCATCAAAACGGCGTAGTAAATTGGGTGCTCTATGAACCGCCGCCCCGATACGGCCACGTTCGCTTGCACTCGCACGATTTTTCCGCGGCGCTTGAGCAGGCGGCTGAATTCGAGATCCTCCATCAGCGGTTGATCGGGATAGCCGCCGAGTTCCCGAAACACGCGAGCATTCACGAAGATCGCCTGGTCGCCATACGGCAACGACGTATAGCGCGAGCGGAGATCGGCCAGATGCAACAGAAACCCCAATCGGCTCGCGCGTGTATCGGATATTGTCCAGGTTTTGAACGCTCCCGCGATCGCGCCCTGCCGATCGAGCGCGCGATCGATCAGCGTGACCGCGTCCGGCGGCAGCGACACGTCGGCGTGAAGGAACAGGATCGCCTCGCCACTCGCAGCCTCCGCTCCGGCATTCATCTGGCGCGCGCGGCCGCGGCTCGCCTCGATTACCTTGACGCCTGCGAATGACTGCGCGATCGCCAGGGTGCGATCGATACTGCCCCCGTCGACGACGATCACTTCGCCGATCCCATCGATACGGCCGAGCTCTTCCAGCCTTCGGCCGATGCGCGCTTCCTCATTGAGCACCGGGATGACAACGCTAACGTGTATAGTCCGTTTCGAGCGAATTTCCTGAAGTGCCTTGCTGGTTGCAGGAACGGAAATTTCCTCGCGCGCGATCAATTTCTCGAGATGCTCAAGATCCGCCGGAACATCAACGTCGAACCAGCGCTCGAGCATCCGCACCCTCAGGCCGTGTGAGTGCAGACGTGCGATGGTTTGCTCGTACGTATCGCTCTGACTCCATGGCAGGCCAGCCAACAGTCCGTCGGGGCATCGCGTCAGGCCAATCAGATAGAAGCCGCCGTCCGCGCTCGGCCCAAGAACCGCTGCGCCACCCTGCAGAGCCTCGCGCGCCTGTTCGAAGACTCTGAGCGGGAGACCAGGCAAGTCACTGCCGACAACGACTGCCGCATCGGCGCCCTCGAGCGCACGGCGCAGCGCGCGTTCCATCCGATCACCCAGATCGCCATCGCCTTGCAGCCAGACTTCCGCTTCGATCGGCTCGAAGGCTGGATCGTGTTCAGTTACCACAAGGATTAGTGTGGCGTCCGAGAGAGTTTGCAGCGACGCCCAGATATCTTTGAAAAATGCGTGCGCAAGATTCGCCGCGCCGTCGGCGCCGACTGCCGGGATGAGCCTGGTCTTCGTCTGGCCGGGCCGGGGAGGTTTCGCGAAGACACAGATGCGCAGAGGAGTGCCCAAGTTGTGTTGCCGTAGTCGCTTGATAGCGTCTATTGTGGATCGACTTCAATCATGCGTTACGATAATTGGACCAACCTGCTTGCGCAGGTCGTCACCGCAGACGGGAAAGTAGACTACTCGCGCCTCGGCGAGTGCCGCGAACAGCTCGACCTGATTGTCGCCGAGTTCGCCGCGGCCAGCCCCGAGTCCACGCCGGACGCGTTCCCCTCCGATGACGATCGCCTCGCGTATTGGCTCAACGCATACAACGTTTTCACGCTGCACGCGATTATCGCAGAGTATCCCATAAGCTCGGTGTGGAAGACGCGCGATGGCGCGTTCTTTCAGCGTCGCCGCCATCTGGCAGGGGGCCGCGCGCTCAGCCTCGACGATATCGAGCACGAGATTCTGCGCGGACGCTTCACCGAGCCGCGCATCCACTTCGCGATCAACTGCGGCAGCAACGGATGTCCTCCGATGCGCACCGCGGCGTTCGAATCCGCGGGTATCCAGGACACGCTGCGTGCAGCAACCGAACAATTCCTCGGCAGCGAATGGAATTGCCGCATTGACCGCGCGAATCGCCGCATCTACGTCTCGCGCATCTTCAAGATGTACGCTGGAGATTTCGCCGGCAAGGAAGGCACCGCCGACGAGTACCGACGCGGCGTGCTGGCATTCATCGCGCGCAATCTTCGCGTCGATCCCGGATCGATCGAAGGCTACCAGGTCCTCTACAATATTTACGATTGGGGTCTGAACGATTCCGCACGCGAGCCGCATCTGGGTCCGATTCTTTTTCACGAACCAGTCGAGCACTACTCTGCGGCCGACCGCGAGCTGCGAGAGTTGCATCTCTACGAGGGCAACTTCTGCAATCGTACTTGCGATTGGTGCACGATCAACGGCTCGCCGCACGGATGGTACGAGCCATATTCGCATGAAGTGCTCGACCAAGCGGTAAAGACGCTCGCAGCCGACGGCAATCTCAAGTTCTACGGCGGTGAGCCTACCCTTCACACCCGCGCGATCGTCGACGCGATACGCTACGTCCGCTCGTGCGGCTTCACCGGACTGGTGACCGTCTTCTCCAATGGCATCAAGGCCGACCGCCTGACCGAGATCCTCGAGAGCGATCCCCATTGCGAAGCAGTATTAAATTACTCGATCTATCATGGCCGCGACGCCGAGCCGCTGCCGGCTCGCGCGAAACAGCAGTTGGAATCCTGGAGCACTGCCCATCCGGGCCGGATTTTCAAGGGCTACAAGGTGTTGTTCCACGCCGGTGCCGGCGCCCGCAGCTCCTACGATCGCGACCGCGAGGCCGAGTACCACGGCAAGGGGACAGGGTGCGTGCGATGCTTCCCCGTGCTCACGACCAAGGGCCGTTTCCACGCCTGTCCGTTCGCGGCAGAAATCGATTCGCCTCACTATGACCTGGGCGGGATCGGGACCGACCCGGCGAAGGTGCTGCGCAATTATCAAACCTTCCGCCAGTGGATTGATGACACACTCGACCCGGCAGCCCGCGAGCGCGCGATCAGCAGTTGCGAGATGTGTCACACCCGTCTGTCAGAGCTTCCAGTTCCTGCCTACGATTGAGGCTCGCGTTCGATGCGGTTCGAACGCAATCACGAGAAACTACTGCCACTGCGCCTGTTTCTGTGGCGATTCGCGCGATGGACCACGGTCGCGGGCGCCGTCGTCGCGCTCTCTCTCGCCGTCGGCATCTGCGGCTATCATTATCTCGGCGGCTTGCGCTGGATCGATTCGCTGCTCAACGCGTCGATGATTCTTGGCGGCATGGGCCCGGTCGATACGATCAAAACCAACGCTGGGAAAATCTTTGCGTCTTTGTATGCGCTTTACAGCGGACTGGCGCTGATCGCGATCGTTGGAATTTTACTCACTCCGGTACTGCATCGCTTCCTGCACAAGTTTCACCTCGCTAAGGATTAGAGTCCGCGATTGACATCGACGGCCCGCTTCCAGCAGTTATGAGAGTCGTAACAGCCAGACGAGCGAGGCGAATTGAATCATGAACGCGAACGACAGCGCCCTTTCTGGGCTTAAAGTAATCGACTGCGCAACCTACGTGGCCGGCCCGGCCTCGGCGACGGTGATGTCCGATTTCGGCGCGGATGTAATAAAGATCGAGCGGCCGCCCGAGGGCGACTTGTGGCGCACCTTTCCCTCGACGCCCGGCTATCCGAATTCCGAGCTCAGCTACACCTGGCTGCTGACCAACCGCAACAAGCGCAGCATCGCGCTCGACCTCTCGCAGGCAGCAGGACGCGACGCGCTTCTGACTCTCGTCGCCGGCGCGGACGTTTTCGTCACCAACTATCAGTCCTCGCTGCTGAAGAAGTTTCGAATCACCTGGGATGATCTGCGCGCGGCAAACCCGCGGCTCATCTACGCGCAAATCACCGGCTATGGCGAGCGCGGTGAAGATGCTGACTCGCCGTCATTCGACGGCCTTGCGTACTGGGCGCGCTCGGGATTAATGGCCACTGTCACAGGGGCCGATGGAACACCCGCCAGTGCGCGGCCCGCGATGGGCGATCATCCCACGGCGATGACTTTGTTCGCCGCGATCATGCTCGCACTTTACCGGCGCGAGCGCACCGGGCTTGGGTCCAAGGTGAGCACCTCGCTGATGGCGGCGGGCGCATGGGCAAACAGCGTGGACATCCAGGCCAAGCTCTGCGGTGCGCGGTTCCCCGAGCGCAAGCCAGGCGACCGTCCGATAAATCCGCTCATTGCCGGCTATCCGAGCAGCGACCATCACGCGATGATCATCGCTCTGCTCGATCCCGAGCGCGAGTTCCCGCGCTTGTGCCGCGCGCTCGGCGAATCCGAGCTCGCAAGCAATCCGCTGTTCGCGACGTTTGAGGCCCGCAAGGAAAACGCCGCCGTCCTCTATGCGATCCTGCAATCGCAATTCGAAGCCAAACCGCTTAGCGAATGGCGACAGTTGTTTCGCGAGCACGATATCAAATGGTCGCCGCTGCCGACGCTCGAGGAGGCGGTGGGCGATCAACAGATGCGCGACTGTGGCGCGATCATCAACTTCGACTACCCTGGCGTCGGCCGTCTCGAGACCATCGACAGCCCGATCTTCGTGGCCGAGAGTCCCAAGCGTGCTCCGCTGCCGCCGCCCTCCTTCGGCATGCATACGCGGGAGATCCTGAAGGAAGCGGGCTATAGCGAGCAGCAGGCCGAACGCCTGATCGAAATGGGTGTCGCCGTCGCTCGCGATCAGAAATGACGCGAACCGCAGACTGAAACGAATCGTCCGGCTCGCAAAAATTCAACTCCTCGGGGAGCGCGCAGATGGACCTATCCGAGATCGATTTATTGAATCCGGACCACTTCGTGCCCCGCGTGCCTGAGGAATGGTTCACCCACCTGCGCCAGCACGCCCCCGTCTTCAAGCATCCCGAGCCTGGCGGCCGCGGCTTCTGGGTCATCACCCGATACGATGACGTAGTCGCGTTGAATCGCGATTCCGAAACCTATTCCTCAGAGCAGCAACGCGGCGGGGTCACTGCCCTGGAGGATCTTCCCCCCGGCTCAGAACTGGCGGCGGAAGGCCGCATGATGCTCACGATGGATCCACCGGATCACACTCGGTATCGCTCGCTGGTCAACCGCGGCTTCACCCCACGCATGATCGGCGCGCTGGCGCCGGGTATCCGCACCGCGGTCGGCACCATCCTCGATCGCGCGATTGCGAAGCGCGAGTGCGATTTCGTACTCGAGGTTGCCGCCGAATTGCCGCTGCAGGTGATTGCCCAGTTGCTCGGCGTGCCCTTCGAGGATCGCCACAAGCTGTTCGAGTGGAGCAATCGCATGATCGGAAGCCGCGATCCCGAGTATGCGGTCAGCGAGGAGCTCGCGCGGAATGCGGCGATCGAGATGTTCATGTACTCGGGTGCGTTGGCTGCCAAGCGTCGCGAGGAGCCGCGCGACGATATCGTGACCGCGCTGCTCGGCGCCGAAATCGCCGGCGACCGCCTGTCAGAGATGGATTTCAATCTCTTTTTTCTGCTGCTCGCGGTCGCAGGCAATGAAACCACCCGCAACGCTCTGGCACACGGCGTGAACACGCTCATCGATCATGCCGATCAGTACCAGATGCTTACCGAGCAGCCCGCGCTGGTGCCCGGTGCAACCGAGGAGATCTTGCGCTGGGCGTCGCCGGTTATGTATTTCCGGCGCAACGTAATGCGCGACACGGAGATCAGAGGTCATCCGATCAAGTCGGGTGACAAAGTCAGTCTCTGGTACATTTCCGCCAATCGCGACGAGAACGTCTTCTCCGAACCGTTCAAGTTCGATATCACGCGATCGCCCAACGAACATGTCGCGTTCGGCGGCGGCGGCGCACACTACTGCCTCGGCGCCAACCTGGCCCGGATGGAGATCAACCTACTGATCGAAGAGCTGACGCGGCGGGTGCGATCAATCGAGAGAATCGGCGAAGTCAAGCGGCTGCGCTCTAACTTCATCAACGGCATCAAGCATCTGCCGGTCCGCATGCATCCCGCGCCGGATGCGTAAACGACGATCGCCGGCTCTTCGACACGACGTGTTACAGAACTCGAGGAGCATATAGTGGCGCAAGCTCGAACAGCGGACGTCGCGATCGTCGGCGCCGGGATCCTCGGCCTCGCGCATGCTTACTTTGCGGCGAAACGCGGACGCTCGGTCGTGGTCTTCGAGCGTACTCCCAAAGCGCAGGGCGCATCGGTGCGTAACTTCGGGATGATCTGGCCGATCGGACAGCGGGCTGGCGCGGTTCATCAGATGGCGATGCGCAGCCGCCAAATTTGGCAGGAGGTTCTTGACGATGCGCACCTGCCGTATCTTCCGACCGGCTCGCTCCACGTCGTTTACCATCCGGACGAAGCCGACGTCGCGCGCGAATTCGCTGAGCGCGCTCCCGCGTTCGGTTACCCCTGCACCTGGTTGCCTGCCGATGGCGTATTGCAAAAAAGCCACGCCGTGAATCCCGACGGACTGCTGGGCGGTATCTGGAGCTCGACCGAGATGACCGTCGATCCGCGCCAGATCCTCGCGCGGCTGCCGGCTTTTCTCGCTGATAAATATGGCGTCCGGTTCCGCTTCGGGACCGCCGTGCGCTCGATCCAGTTGCCGGCCATCGAAGCGGGCGCCGAATCATGGCACGCGAACCAGGTATTCGTCTGCGGCGGCGACGATTTCGAAACCCTTTATCCCGAGCTGTTCGCGACGAGCGCGATCGATCGATGCAAGCTGCAGATGATGCGCACCGCGCCGCAGAAAGGAGGATGGCAACTTGGTCCGTCTTTGGCCGCCGGCCTTACCCTCAGGTTCTATCCCGCATTCGAGCTCTGCGCCGCGACGCTGCCGAAATATAAAGAGCGCGTCGCGCGCGAGTTGGCCGAGTATGATCGTTGGGCAATACATACTCTGGTTTCGCAAACCGCCGACGGCGCGTTGACACTCGGCGATTCCCACGAGTACGGCCTCGCCGTCGATATCTTCAACAAAACC
>JBAPSR010000027.1:0-2357 GCA_049281755.1 Binataceae bacterium (SeqCode) | reverse complement strand
CGAGTCCGGTAAATTTTCAGCTCCTCAGCTGGCTGGAAAATGCGCCGGAATTTGTAACCGTACCCAACATGTGGTACCTCGACCCTTACAGCCAGCAGATAACTTACTACAACACCAGCAATGGCAGTCCTGAAAACGCGATCTTGCCGGTATTGGAGAACCTGGTCGAAATCGCGGGAACACCCGGCGATCCGGTGGCAAATATAACGTTCCAGGGCCTGCAATTTTCTTATGCCACCTGGTTGGAGCCCAATACCGACAATGGCTATGTAACCGACCAGAGCAGCTACATCTTGATGGGTGACGGCTATCTACCAAATACCATCGGACATCAACAGATTACCTATAAGACGCTAGGCAATGTGACCCTTCAATATGCTCACAATATTACGTTTAGCGGAAATACTTTCAGCCATCTGGGCGGAGTCGCTCTCGATTTGGATACCGGCAGCCAGGACAATACAATAATCAACAATACCTTCACCGACATTTCTTCAACTGCTCTCCAGGTTGGTGGACTCTCTCCTATCGATGCGCGGCCGAACAGTGAGCAGAAGACCAGTAACAACCTGGTCCAGAACAATACCGTGTCCTACACCGGTCAGGACTATTACGATTCAGCCGGAATGTTCATCGCGTTCACGACCGGCACGCTGGTTACGCATAACACCATCATGCACACTCCATGGAGCAGCCTCGCGATCGGTTGGGGTTGGGGACTGCTTGACGACCCGAGTTTTCCGGGAGTACCGACGGCGATCCCCGGGATGTGGGGTGAATACGATACCCCGACTATCGTTAGTAACAACGAGATCAGCAGTAATAAGTTTGAGTATTTCGCCGAACAACTCTGGGATTGCGGAGCAATCTATACCAACGGTTCGCAGGGGCCGGACTTTGCGAATGGCTTGTTGATCGACTTGAACGTCGCCGAAAATAAACGGCCGCTCGGCGGCAGCAACATATATTACACCGATGGCGGGAGCCAATACGTAACGCTCAATCAGAATGTGTCACTCAACGATCCGGTGGGAATCGCCGACTTCGGTCCCTGCTTTACCGGCTCCTCGATTCCTTTGTACTGCGCCTTGACCGGCGTCCCGTACGGTTCGGACTTTGGCGGATGCCTTCCGGTGGGAAATCTGACCTATACCGGAAACTACTTCCTTGATCCGATCGATTTCTTCGGACCGCAGATTTGCCAAAGCCCTTATATCCCGGCATATCCGATCAATTTGAAGATCGAAAACAACGGTCCAGTCACCTCGCCGTCTCAAGTCCCGAGCTGGATACTCTCGCAGGCCGGCGTTCAGTGATCTGATATTCCACTGACGCCGAACGCCTTGGCGAGCTGTACTCTAGCTTTCGAAATAACTCGGCCGATCGAGATCGGGAATCAACCCAGGCTGTGTTGGGCGCCATCCCAGCCGCTCCTGCGTTTGAGCGCTCGAGGCCGGGATATCGGCCCCCAGGAAGTAGCCGAGAAAGCCAAAGTGGTCGGCGGCCTCCTCGGAGGACTTGGAGACGACCGGCAAGTTCAAGCGCCGGCCGATGACCCGAGCGATCTCTCGCACCGGCACGCCCTCGTCGCCGACTCCATGATACCTGGCTCC
This sequence comes from Binataceae bacterium (SeqCode), assembly GCA_049281755.1. Lineage (GTDB taxonomy): Bacteria > Desulfobacterota > Binatia > Binatales > Binataceae > JBARDN01. The sequence goes on along the minus strand of JBAPSR010000027.1, from coordinate 744 downwards.
CGCGGAGCCCTTCTCCAGCGCCAGCCGGAAGAGGTGGGCAGCATCGAGCCGGTGAACCGCAGGCCAACGGTTGAGCCCGTCACCCACATAAGCCGAAACGCCCTTTTGCCGCGCGATGCCGATGATCGCCGGAACGAAGCCCTTGTCGCCGTCGCCATGGACCGACGGGGGCAGGCGCACCACCGACACACGCACGCCATGCGCCGCCACCGAATCTGCCGCCTCTTCCGATGCTACGCGCGGAATCGCGGGTGTGAACTTATCGTCTTCAGTCCCGAGCCGGCCCGGCGTGAGGAGCGCCATCCCGGAGGTGACGACCAAGGGTCGTCCGGACCCGGCGAGCGCGGAGCCGAGAGCCTCGATAGCGCGCCTGTCTGTCTCACAGTTCGTCTGGTACTTCGAGAAGTCGTGGATAAAGGCGGTGTGAATCACGCCATCCGAGAGCGCCGCTCCACTGCGCAGGCTTTCCAGATCTTCAAGATCACCTCGATGCACTTGCGTACCGAGGGCGACAAGGGACTTGGCGCCCGCATCCGAGCGAGCAAGGCCGAGCACCGGATGACCCGCGTGAGTCAGCTCCTGAACAATCGCAGAACCGATAAAGCCTGTAGCGCCGGTGACGAAGACACGCACGACGACTTCTCCTTTACTTCATCTCACAGCCATGACCCATTCGCTCTCGGGCCGTTTGGAGCAGCAGTGTCGCCGAGCGTGTTAGCACGTCGCCTCGACGAGGCTTCGGAA
>JBAPSR010000026.1:0-2947 GCA_049281755.1 Binataceae bacterium (SeqCode) | reverse complement strand
GCAGCATGCGGCGCTTGAGCATCTGCGTCAGGGCGGAGCGGCTCTCGCTGCCGTGGTGTGATTCTCCGCGCATCAGCACCTTGATTCCGAGCGAGCGCGCCGCCGCGACGGCCCGGAGCATCGCCTGATGCGCATAGCCGTGGATCCATAGTGCGTCGAAGCGGCCCGCGCGCAGGCGGCTGCGAATCGCGCGGGTGAAGGGACGCCAGAAGGAGATTTGATCGATCGCGCCGAACGCCGGCAAAAATTCGCTGCGATAGCCCTCGAGCAAGGGAACGTCCCATTTGAACGCGACGCCGAAGCCGGGGTCATGGTACTCGCGCATCGAGAGGTCGCTTAAGAAAAGCACCGTCAGGTCGAGCTCGGGCGAAGACGCCAGATAACGGAACATCGGCGCCTGGTACTGGATCGGATGGGTGACCAGGCAGGCGACTCGATAGGGCGAGCTCATGGATCACTAAGTGGCGGGGGTCGCATAGATTTCGTCGACCGCGGGGATTTCCGAAATCGGAGCACCCGCCAGATCATGTAAATCATAGTGTTCCGCGCGCAAAAGCTCGGAGCACAATTGCTTTTGATGCGCGGAATGAAGCGCGACGAATACAACCGGGCGAGCGCGGCGCAAAGTCTCGCGCGCACCCTCCAGCACCATCGACTCGGCGCCCTCGACGTCCATCTTGATCAGCGAGGGAGGCGGAAGCGCGGCCGAATCGAGCGCAATCGTGCTGACCATCAGCGCCCCGCGCTCCGCGAGCGCGTTCATCGTTGCGCCGCGGTCAGTTGAAAAGGAAGCAATCCCGGTATGCGCGCTTACGGCCGCGGTGATGACCGTAACGTTGTCGAGATGGTTCATCGCAACGTGCCGCAGAAGAAACGACAGCTCGCGCGGCGACGGTTCAAAGGCAATCACTCGTCCCGATGCGCCAGTCAGACGGGAAAACAGCAACGTGTAAAAGCCCGCCTGGGCTCCGATGTCGTAGATCGTCATGGCAGGCTTGATGAAGCGCGCCAGCGCGCGCTGCTTATCGAGCTCGTAGGTGCCGAGCCAGCATCCGTGCGTCGCGCTTCCGGAGATCCATCGCAATCCTTTGGCCGGACCGCGACGGATTCTCAGAATGGAAGCTGGCGGCAACAGCGCAAGCGGAAAGCGCAGCAATCGACCCGTCAGGGACTGGTTGCTTATGCCGGACCAGTTGAGCGCGGTCATTGCGGGGTTGGTTCCGAGCCGGGAGCAGCCGCAGGATCCAGGAGACTCGCCGCCGCGGTTGCGGCCTCGGCTGCGGTCACCGAGTTGATGCAGCGATTGTCATATGGGCATTCGGTACAGAAGCAGGTGTGGCAAGGCACCCATTTGCGGAGCACGACGCTGCGCTCGGCAACGGGAAACCATCTGCCAGGAAAATCGCGACTCGAGAAGATCGATACGCAAGGCGTACCAACCAGGGAGGCTAGATGCTGTACACCTGAGTCGTTACAGACCAAGAGCGCGCAGCGCCGCAGAAGCTCGCATGACTCGCGCACTGTGGTTCGTCCGGCCACGCTGCGTGCATCTGTGCCGATTGCGGTCACGATCGTTTCACACAATCCAGCTTCGCCGGCTCCTCCCAGGACCACAACGCGGATGCCGCGTGCAGCAAGCTCGCGGCCGACCTCGATGAAGCGCTCGGCGGGCCATCGATTTGCCGGGGCTTTTGCGCCCGGCGCGAGCGCGACGAATGATGCGTCCGCGAGTCTCATCCCGGCAAGAATCTGATCCACGGCAGCGCGTTCCGCGTCCGAAGTTTCGAGTGAGGAATTCTCCGACGGGTTTTGCGCCGCTGGAGCTGCGAAGCCACCGGTCGCTAGAAGACCGGCGAGCCGCGCCGTTTCGTTCGGAAACTCGACCAGCTCTGATTGCGCCCGCGCAAATAATCGCATGCGATCATAGCGCCATCCGAAGCCCCAACCTGCTCCGCTCATCCATGCGGCAAACATGTTGCGAACCAACATTCTGAGAGGCGCGTCGACGGGCGGCAGCTCGATCCAGGCGTCGAACTTCCGCGCGCGCATCGCGGATACCCATCGCAGTTGCGCGCGCGGACCAGCGACATCATTGGAATGGTAGACCACGATCTCGTCGAGCCAGCTGACGCCGCGCAGCAACTCGGAGGCCCCGGGCATTCCGGTGCGGCCCGGCGAAGTGACGAGCGTCAGATGAGCGCGGGGAAAGGCGAGCCGGATTGCGCGCATCGCTGGAATCGCACATGCAGTATCGCCGAGGTTGCCGATCCTGTAGATGCACACGCGGCCGGGCGCAGACGGACACAAACTCCGCCAGAGGCAGCGCCGGAGTAGCACGATCACCAGGTTCGCGATCGCCTTGAGTGCGAGCGCGAGGCGGACCTGCGGGCGCACGAACGTGCGCCTGAAGCCGGGCGCGGCTTCGCGCGGGCGTGCTTGCAGTGAAGAATCGATCGCTGCGTCGAATCCAGCGCTCATTTCTCAAATCCGTGATTTATGAAGATCAGACACGCCTGCCATCGGAGGCGCGCAATCAGCGGGCATCCCGAGGCGGCGGCTCCGGACTAAGCGGATCGAGCGGAAGCCGTGACGACACCTGAACCGGTGCGGAAGGCTGCGGCGGATACGTAGCGCGCTCGAGCGCGGCGAACTGCGCGCGCGCGCGCACGATGAAATCCCACGCCAGAGCACCGACGCACATCAGCAGGAACGTGATCGTGGCGGCAACGGTCGCGTTGCGCCGCGCCTGCGGGGCGTAATAATTGTCGGGCACGACAGGCGGCTCGATCACCTTGAATGCGAAGTCGGCCTGCACCTGCGCGATTTTCTCCCGCTGGATTTGCCGCGCCACCAGCTCGTAGAGCTGATTTTGCAACAGCGCGTCCGAGGTCTCGCGAATTTCGTCTTGCAGCGATGCGACCGCCGACGACGCGGCCTGCACTTCCTC
>JBAPSR010000025.1:0-3398 GCA_049281755.1 Binataceae bacterium (SeqCode) | reverse complement strand
ATCCACCAGGCGGTCGCTTGCGAGCCAGGGCATGAAGGCGCGGAGCTTGCGGCCGACGTCTTCGACCGGATGAATCTCGCCCTCTTTGCGCATCTGTTTGAAATGCGGCAGGCCGGCGCGGTACTCGGCGATCCATTCGTTGGCGAACTTGCCCGACTGGATATCGGCGAGCAGCTTTTTCATCGCGGTGCGCGCCTCCTGTCCGATCACGCGTTTGCCGCGCGACATATCGCCGTACTCGGCGGTGTTGCTGATCGAGTAGCGCATGTTCGAGATACCACCCTCGTAGATCAGATCCACGATCAGCTTGACCTCGTGCAGGCATTCGAAATACGCCATCTCGGGCGCGTAGCCCGCATCGACCAACGTTTCCCATCCCGCGCGGATAAGCTCGGTCAGGCCGCCGCACAGGACCGCCTGCTCGCCGAACAGATCGGTTTCGGTTTCCTCTTTGAAGGTGGTCTCGATAATCGCGGCGCGTCCGCCGCCGATCCCGCTGCCCCATGCGAGGCCGACTTGCCGCGTGTCGTCCGAAGGATCCTGCTGGATCGCGAGCAGGCACGGCACGCCGCGTCCCTTCACGTACTCGGAGCGGACGAGATGGCCGGGGCCCTTGGGCGCGATCATGAACACGTTCACGTCGGGGGGAGGCTGGATGAATTTGAAATGGATATTGAAGCCGTGGCCGAAGGCCAGGTATTTGCCTTTGCTGAGGCCGGGCGCGATCTCTTTTGCATAAATATCGCCGCCCATCTCGTCGGGCACCAACACCATGATCACGTCGGCCTGGCGCGTCGCTTCGGCCGCGTCGAAAACCGGCAGCCCCTGCTTGATCGCCTTGTCGCGTGAGGCGCTGGTGGCGCTCAGCCCCACGCGCACGTCCATCCCGCTGTCGCGCAGGTTGAGCGCGTGGGCATGGCCCTGGCTGCCGAAACCGATCACGGCGATTTTCTTGCCGCGCAGCGCGTTAAGATCCGCGTCGCGGTCGTAAAAGACTTTCATCAGAATTTTCTCCCGAGAGTCAGATGCTATGGGCGAATTCCAGGCACCAAATTCTATGCACGATGATGCTTGTGATTCTCGCTGCTGAGCTGCACCGACCGCGCCATCGCGACTTTGCCCGAGCGCACGATCTCCTTGATCCCGAGCGGGCGGGCCAGAGCGATAAACGCGGTCACCTTGTCGGTGTCTCCGGTCAGCTCGACGGCCACCGAATGCGGTCCGATATCGATCACGTGGGCGCGAAACGCCTGCACGATCGAGTCGAGCTCGGAGCGCGTGCGTTCGTCGACGGCGAGCTTGACGATCACCATCTCGCGGTCGACGGTATCGACGCCTTTGAAGTCCGTGACCTTGATCACGGAAACCAGCTTGTTGAGCTGCTTGTTGATCTGTTCGAGGACCTGATCGTCGCCCTCGGCGACCAGCACGATCCTCGAGACGCTGGGGTCCAGGGGATCGGCGGCGACGGTCAGAGATTCGATGTTGAAGCCGCGGCCGGAAAACAGGCCCGCCACGCGGGCGAGCACGCCGAACTCGTTTTCAACCAGGACGGATATAGTGTGACTGGGCATGCTATGGGCGTGCTCGCGCGCATCGTGGCACAGTGCGGCTTCGGGAGATTTCGCGCCTGAGCTAAGCGCTCAGCGGGCGTCGGATTGATAGCGTCCCAGGATCGCCATCATCCGATCTTTGGAAGCCAGTTTGAGCTTCTGAATGCGCTTTTCCTCGATTTCCTCTGCGTTGGTTAGATAGTGTTTGCTGCGATATTCCTGGAGTTGGTGTTTGAGCGATTCGTGTTCCTCGAACAGCGACTTCAGCTCATCGTCGTGGGTCAGATGCTGCCGAATGAGTTCTTCCTCTCTGCGCTCCATACGCCCTCCGTTGTGGCCTCCGAGGCGCCGGCTGCAAGTGCGGCCTCGGCCTGCGGCGGCCGGACATAAAGCGGCTCGAAGATGTCCAAGCAGTCGGATTCTCCGCGCGCGACACGCGCGGCGCCGAGCGCGGCGATATAACGTCCGCGCGTTTCGAGAATCCGATTGCCTTGTACAATCACTTCGACGCCCTTCTGATGCAGAAGGGCAGCCGCGTCGTTTGCCTTGGTGTCGCCCGCCAAAATCGCGCCCTGGCCCGGTTCCGCAAGTTTCGTTATCAAGCGAGCGAGCGGCATCACCAAATCCCGAGATAACTTCTCTAACCCATCAGCCACGATTCGGTAAAGGGCAGTGTAAACCTCGGCCTTGCGAGCGTCCAGAATCGCGCACACCATCATTCCGGGGCGCGCGCCGGGATTTTCGAGCGCCGCAAGCGCGATAGCGTCGAGGCTCGGGACCCCGGCGATAACGCATCGCGCGGCAAACGCGATTCCTTTGGCATAGCTGACGCCGATCCTGAGCCCGGTAAACGAGCCCGGTCCGATACCGACTGCGACCGCGCCCAGATCGGAAGGCCTGATTCCCGCCGCCGCCAGCAGTTCATCAACCGCACCGGCGAGCGCGGCTCCATGCGCGGTGGACGCGCGCGAAACTTCGCCCGCGATCCGTCCGTTCATTACCAGCGCGAGGCTGGCCGGAGATGCACCTGTATCGAGGCCGAGCACCGGGCGGCCGGCGGCAGCCTGTTCGAGCAGAGTTTCAGCCTTGAACAACACGCGCGATGTCATTGAAGATCAAAAACGCCATCAGCACCACCAGCAGGAACAGCCCGACCTGCAGAGCCATCTCGCGATGGCGCAGCGCCAGCGGCTTGCCGCGAATTCCCTCGCACGCGAAAAACAGCAGATGGCCGCCGTCGAGAATCGGCACCGGCAGCAGGTTGATGATTCCGAGCTCGAGACTCAGCATCACGGTGAACATCGCGACGCTGGCGAAGCCCTCGTGCGCCTCGCGTCCGGCGAGTTGGGCGATCATGATCGGTCCGCCCAGCGCCTCGCGCACGGGGGTCGCGCCCGAGATGATACTGGCGACTCCGGTGACCAACTGCACCGTCATCGAGGCGGAGGTAGTGACCGCATCGATCGCGGCGTCGTAAGGATTTTCCCGTTTGATGATTTCATCGCCGCGCGACATCACGCCGATAATCCAGCGCTTGGCGGGCGCGCCGAAGAGATTCTTTTCGGTTTCGAGCCTGGGGCTCAGCGTGATGAAGGTGCGCGACGGCGCGTTTGCGCCCTGACGTTCGACCTCGAGCTTGAGGGTAGTTCCCTTGCTGGCTTCGACCCGGTTAGCGAAATCCATCCAGGTCGCCGTCTTTTGGCCGTCGACCGCGACGATCCGATCGCCGGTGCGAAGGCCGGCCGACGCCGCGGGCAGGCCCGCCTTGATCTCGCCGACCACCGGCTGCACCACGGGCACGCCGTACATGAAAACGATCCAGAGCAGAATCGGCGCGAAGATGAT
>JBAPSR010000024.1:0-1775 GCA_049281755.1 Binataceae bacterium (SeqCode) | reverse complement strand
GCGCAAGTCGAGATTGTCGATCTGCGCCGCGCGATTCCCGCGCCGCTCACGGCCTCAGCCGAGTCCGGCCGCAATGGCGCGGCGGCGCCCGCCAAACCGTCCGCGCCCGTCGACGCGGTTCCGCTCTCGCCCGTACTGATCGACGCGATTCGCGCCAACCTCGCGACGGGCTGTCAGGCGATGGTGTTTCTCAACCGGCGCGGGTTTCACAATTTCCTGCAATGCAACCTCTGCGGCAACGTGATCGCCTGCGCGAACTGCAGCGTCAGCATGACGTTTCACATGCGCGACCGCTCTCTCCGGTGCCACTACTGCGGCAGCCATAGCCCGGCGCCGGACCTCTGCCCAGAGTGCAAGGGCTACGGACTTTCGGGCCAGGGCTTCGGCACCGAGCAGCTCACGTCCGCTCTGGAAGCCATCTTTCCGGATGCGCGGATCGACCGGATGGACAGCGACACCAGCGGAAAGCGCGGCGTGCGCGCGCGAATTCTAGCGGCGCTGCGCGCAGGCGAGATCGATATCCTGGTCGGCACGCAAATGATCACCAAGGGTTTCGATTTTCCCGGCGTCACCCTGGCTGCCGTTGTTCTGGCCGATATGGGACTCAACATGCCGGACTTTCGCTCCGCCGAGCGCACCTTCCAGGTGCTGACCCAGGTGGCGGGCCGCGCCGGCCGCGGCGAGCGTGCCGGCCGGGTGATTATCCAGACGCGCGCGCCCCATCATTACAGTATCCGCGCGGCGCAAGGGCAGGATTACGCGCGTTTCGTGCGCCGCGAGCTCGAGCTGCGCCGGGAGCTTGCCTATCCGCCGTTCGCGCGCCTCGCGATGGTCCGGATCGAGGGCGAAGATTCGCGCCGCGTTGCGCAAATCGCCGCGGCCGCTGCTGAAGCGCTCACGCGCGCCGCGCCGTCGCCGGAGATCCTGCGCGTGCTCGGACCCTCGCCCGCGCCGATCGAGCGGATCAAGCAGCGCTACCGCTGGCAGGTGATGCTAAAATCCAAAGAGCTGCGCCCGATGCGCGCGGCGCTGGCGGCGATGCGCGCCGAGATTGGTCCGATGGCCCAGCAGCATCGCGTCTATCTGATCATCGATATCGACCCGGTGCGGATGCTATAGGCCGATGCGGGTGCGATAGGGGCGGAGATTTCTCGAAAGCAGGAACCGTTGATGCAACCAGGTCATGACGCGGTGCCGCGCGCGCGGCATAGTTTCGAAGTGCGGATGGAAGACGGCGCGATCATCCGCGTGCGCCAGCATGGCGTTCCCGACGCGCCGCGCATTGTCTTGAGCCACGGCAACGGGCTTGCAATCGACGGCTACTTGCCGTTCTGGGGGCCGCTGTGTGAGCGTTATGAAGTCGTGCTGTTCGATTTTCGAAATCACGGCCACAACCCGTTGCATCGCGAGGACGCGCATCTGTGGGCTCATTTCGTGACCGACATGGAGACGGTCTTCACGGCGATTCAGCGCGAGCTCGGCACGAAGCGCACCGCGGGCGTGTTCCATTCGCTCTCCGGCGTGACGGCTGCGATGCACGCGCGCAAGTACGGCAAACGCTTCGAGGCGCTGGTGCTGTTCGATCCGCCGATGTTTCCGCCCGAGGGTCACCGGCTGCGCGGCAATCAGGCGCAAGACAAGAATTCGCTCGCGGGCCGCGCGCGGCGGCGCACCGAGCGCTACGCCGATCCGTCGATCCTCGCGGCGCAATTCCGCAAGTACAATCCGCGCTGGCGGCCCGAGGCCTACGAGCTGATGGCGCGCGCGACGCTGCG
>JBAPSR010000023.1:0-12101 GCA_049281755.1 Binataceae bacterium (SeqCode) | reverse complement strand
GGCGCGCCCGCGGTCCCCTGGAGCAGACGCTTGAAATCGATCGCTCCCGAGCGATGACCAGAGACCGGACCGTAGGTGAGCTGTTGCCCATGCGCGATCAGCATAGCGGCGGATTATCGCGACCGGCGAAGAAATGTCAAACGAACTGAACGCTTGTTCCGCAGGCGCCGCACGCGCAGAAAATTTCTTAGCCGGGGGCCATGCTTTGGCGCAGGAACTCGCGCGCTCGGAACAGGCGCGACTTGACCGCACTGACAGTGCTGCCCGTGATCGCGGCCAATTGCTCGTACGACAGGTCGTTGTCGAGCAGCAGCAAGATCAGTTCTTTCTGCGAGCGCGGCATCTTTGCGACGGCGGTTTTGAACTCTGCCACCTTCTCGTCGACATCGGAAGAAACCAGCGCCAGCTGTTCGTGTTTGGGCTCGAAGGGCACAAACATCCGTCTTAGCCGAGCGCGTCGCAGCGACTCGCTACAGGTATTGCGCGCGATACGGAATAACCAGGACTCGAAACACTCGGGCTCTTTGAGATTCGGGAGCCCAGTGATCACGCTCAGCAAGACGCTGTGGCAGATATCCTCTGCGCTATCTGCGCTGTGCAGCCGCAGCCGCACAAACCGTACGATACGATCCTTGTAGCGAAAAATAAGTTCTTCGAGCGCGGGTTCCGAACCGGCCTGAGCGCAGCTAACCAGAGATCCCAATCTCTCCTCGCTCAGAGCCGATTCGACCACCGCCGCATACCTTCAGAAACGCAAGCTTCTTCGCGCTAGAGCGTGTCGAGAAAGCTCACCAGGTTCTGCTGCTGCTGCGGAGCCAAAGCTTCGAAACTCTGCGCCGCTGCTTTGGCCTGTCCGTCGTGAAGGCTGATCGCGGTCGGAATATCCTGGGCGCGGCCGTCGTGCAGGTACACCGACTTGCCGCGAATACCCCATAGCGGAGCCGTGCGAATCATCGTCGGACCTGCAGTCCCCGAGGTGATGCCGTCGCCGAGCGAACCCATTTCGTGCAGCAGGAAATCCGAATACGGATTGAACGTCTGATTCGACAGCGTCCGGTTAAGCGACGCGCTCATTACCACTCCACCTGACGTCGGCGGGATGAAACTCGCGGGGTTGGACGCGGTCCTGAGACTCGGCGTATGGCATCCGGCGCAGCCGATCTTGTTGAAGATCTGCGCGCCGCTCGTCGCAGCGCTACTCTGCGGCAGCGTGGGAGGCGGCGAGAGTGCTCGCATGAAATCGGAGAAGCGATCGATGTCGGCGCGCCCATTCGGGTCTATGCCATCTTCAGGCTCCGCGCTTGGCGGCGTCTCGAGCGCGATGCTGTAGGCCGTCAATCCGGCGGCGCACTGGCTCACCTCCGTTTGATTGTCGGGATTGGTGATCCCCATTTCGTTGAGGTAGGCGTCTCCGGCGAATCCACGCAGAGTCGCGTGATCGTCCTTCCAGCCGAAGCGACCGACGTGAGCCGCGCTGAGGAAGTTCTCGGTAACCATCTTGACCGATCCTTGAATCGCCTGAGGCTCACTCTTTGCGACCTGTTCCAGCGTCGTGTCCGAAACCGCTTCGACCAGGCCGTCACCGAAAATCGGAACGGCGGCGCGGCCGACAACGCAATTGCCGCCGTTCTGGAAATCGGTATTGGTGGGATCGCAGGTCGGCAATCCCGGGTTAAACGTCGTCTTGGTCTCTTCTTCGATCTGGCACGCGCTGGGTTGGCATCCGGGCGAGGTTATCTGGCATCCGAGCGGCTCGGACTCGACGCCGGTTATGAAAATCGGTGTCCCGCCCTGGCTCTGCGCGCCGTTGCGAAGCATGTTATCGACCGCAAAAATATGCACTGGTCCCGGTTGGGTGCTGTTGCGCACCCGAATTTCATTGATCGTGAGGCCGCCCCCGCCGATTGCCGGCTGCGAATGGCATCCGGCGCACGATACGCCGTTCATGATCGGTCCGACCTCCGGCAGCGTTTCGATCTCCTTGAAGTTCAATTGTCCGGTCGCAAAGGTCGCCAAGTCGGACGGATTATTGACGACTCCAGGAAGCGGGGCGCCGAAGCCGTTCAAATTGATCGGTACGTTCACGGATTGTTGCGAGGCATGACGATTCGCCGGACCCGCGAATGCGTCGCGCGCGAAAAGGCCCCCGATCCAGAGCAGGCACAGCGCAATCGCAATCCGGCGTAGATTCATCTTCAACTGCTGTTTCATTAACGATTTCCTCGCTGAATCTGCTTGACGTTGATTGGCTATCAGGTCACATGGCGCGGTAGTGATTCTCGGCGCGAAACGCGCCATCGAATCCTGCGGAAACCATTCCCGAATTTTTGGAGGTTAACTGGAGCTTCGGAAATTTACGGTTCACCGATATTGATCGTGCTGACTACCAATGTCCAGAGAAGTTGCGATCAGTTTCGGATTTAATTTGCCGGGACCGCAAGAACGATCGCTATATTCCCGCTTATACGCGCGACGCTTCGCTAACAAATCTTCAGCGTGGAATGTAGTACACTGAGATTTCATTGCGGCCTTTCCTTCGACTCTCGGACTGATGCACCGCCGCTGTTTCCAAATCACCTCAAACCTTGCTTACCGCGATACGGAAATAGATATTGCCCGCATCGGCCGTGTACACAGACGCTTAACCACGCACATCAATGCCAAACGAGTTCGCGTTAGCTTGAACATCTTTTCTCTTCGTGCGCGGCTCGCGCGTTCTGACATCGTGTCGGTAAAAAATTCCGCAATCTTGAACCCTGGACAACGAGCCTCGAAGGCGATCCGCTCTTTCGGTTGTGACGAGGCCCGTAAGCTGCCTAGAAACTAAAGGCGCGGAGGAGGAAGGGGCCCGGTGGCCCCACCGGTCTTCAAAACCGGCTTGGCGGCTAATATTGTTGCCGGAGGGTTCGACTCCCTCCCCCCTCCGCCAGTCGGACGGGTCGCACAGTTGGAGAACAAACGGATGCGTGAACTGATACCGGTCGCGGAAAAAATCGGGGCGATGCTCAAGGCTCGGAGCGAGAGCGTGGCCGTTGCGGAATCAACCACCGGAGGATTGATCTCGGCGGCCATCCTGAGTGTTGAGGGCGCGTCCGCATATTTTATCGGTGGTGGAGTCGTCTATACGCTCAAGGGCCGCCGCGCGTTCGGCATTCCGGATGAAGACTTCAAAGGATTTCGCTCGGTGACGGAGCAATATTCTCTTGCGCTGGCGCGCCGTGCGCGCGAACGGTTCGGCGCCACCTGGGCGATCGCCGAAATTGGCGCGAGCGGCCCCACCGGTAATCGCTACGGCGACGCTGCCGGGCATAGCTGCGTCGCGGTTGCGGGGCCGGTCGAGCGCTCGCTCACAATCGAAACCGGCAGTCCCGACCGGGTCGCGAACATGTACACCTTCTCGGCCAAGGCGCTCGACTTGCTGGTCCAGAGCATCGCGGCTGTTCCGTCCGTCAGCGCCTAGCGGGAAGAGCGCTTCGACACAGCGGTCGTCGAGCCGTTACCCGACCGATCCGAACAGGGGCGCAAAGGCAGCGCTATGACGCCAGGCCAGAAACAGCTCGAAGATCACCACTATGATCGCGAGCGGCAGTCCTTCCGGCGCCAGGAACAGGTGAAAGAAAAATATATTTACGATGATCGGGGCGAGAATGACTAAAGCGAACGGAATGAAAACTCCGATGAGCAAGAGAATACCGCCGATCACTTGCGTTGCGAACAGCAGCGGAATCATATAGCCAGTCGCAAACAGCGCACCAAAAAATTGTACCGCCGCCGCGGGCATCGCCGGATTCGGCAGAAAATGAGCGAAGCCGTTCAGTCCAAAAATTATAAATACCAGGCCGAGCAGGATTCTTACTATCAGGGTTGCTATTCTCACTGTCCCCTCCCTCGAAGATGGCTATAACATTCTACTGCCGGACTGAACAGTAGTAATACCTACTTGACGATCGCGCGCTTAAGCCACGCGACTGTATCACGCATCACTTCGGCGCGGTTGGTCTCGTTGAGCATTTCGTGGCGGCCATCCGGGTAAAACTTCTCGGCCACATCGCTGATGCCGGCGGCGCGATAACGCTCGCCGAGCGGGCGCAGCCATTCCAGATGATGATTCACCGGATCTTTGTCGCCCGCGAATATGTAGATCGGCAGAGTCTTTGGGATTCGCGCAATCTCGGCGCGGTCGACGGTGCGCGCGCCGCCTGTCGCCATCGAGACTGTAGCTCGCGCGTCCACGCCGAAGCCGCACAGCGGATCCGCGACATATTTATCGACCTCGGCGGTGTCGCGGCTCAGCCAATCGAACGGCGTCCGCGCGGGTTCGAAGTCGTGGTTGAGCGCGGTCAGATCCGCCGGCTTTGAAGAATCCGCGGGCACAGCCGCGCTTGCGAAGAGTCGGTCGAGCGAAGCCGACCCGGAAAGGATCACACCCGCGATTAAATCGCTATGGTCAAGTATGTACTGCTGCGCGGCGAACGAACCCATGCTGTGGCCGAGCAGGACGATCCGCAGGGCGCTATGCGCTGCGTGCGCGTGACGGGTAAGCTGCGCCATATCGGCGACCAGACCGTTCCATCCGGCCGCGCCGAAATCGCCGAGCAGTTCCTTTTTCGCGGCGGTGCGGCCGTGACCGCGATGATCGTTGGCATAGACGTGAAAGCCCGCGCGATTGAGATATTCCGCGAAGGCGCCGTAGCGCAACGCATGCTCGCCCATCCCGTGGGCGATCTGAACGAGGCCTGCCGCGGGCTCTGGCGCGAGCCATCGATAGCACGCGAGCGTGATTCCATCGGCGGCGCTGATAAGCGAAAATTCCTGACGCACAATGCGCCTATGGATATCGCGAATCACGCCGCACCGCAAAGAAGAGAATTATGCCCCGCCTTCACGACATCCTGATCGATCGCCCTCGCATTTTGTTGGTGGGAATCAACCCCAGCCCTCGGTCCGCGTCCACCGGACATCATTTTGCCGGTCCTGCCAATCCGTTCTGGCGCTTGATGCACGCGTCGGGGCTGGTTCCGGTGGCGCTGACGCATGAGGAGGATCACAGGCTCGCGGAGTTCGGGTTTGCGATTACCAACGTATGCTCGCGCGCGACTCGCGCGGCCTCGGAGCTCAAGCGCGAGGAGCTGGACCGCGGCGAGCGCACTCTCTTGCGCAAGATTCGCAAGCTCGAGCCGCGCGTGGTCGCGTTCGTGGGGGTCAGTATCTACAGGCGTTACTTCGGTCCGAAGGCGGCTCCAGGAGCGGGCGCCAAGCCCGAGACGATCGCCGGGGCGCGGGTCTTTGCGCTGCCAAATCCAAGCGGCCTGAACGCGAGCTTTCCGGGCTTCAAGGACAAGCTGATATGGTACGAAGCGCTGCGCGAATTCTCAGACAAACTGGAAGCGCAGCCGGTGGCGGCGAACCTCAAGCGCGCGGCTGCAAAACCATCTGGGTCTGCGTGACGATCGCGCACAGCTTGCCGCTTTCGAGCGTGATGCGCGTCTGCCAGACCATCGTGCTCCGTCCGCGATGAATCGGAGTGCACTCGCCGATCACCTTGCTTCCGACCGGCGCGCCCGCCAGGAAATTGGTTTTCGATTCGAGCGTAGTGGTGCCCGCCCCCTTGGGCAGGTTGAGCATCGTCGCGCACGCGCCGAGCGTGTCGGCGAAAGCCATGATCGCGCCGCCGTGCAGAATCGCAGGGACGGTGCAGACCTCCGCGCGGACGACCAGCTCCGCCGTCACCCGTTCAGGCTCGGCGGCGAGAAAGCGGATTCCGAGCAGATTCGCGAGAGGAATCCGCTGGTCTTCGAGCATCTGGCGATAGTCCATCTTTTTTTCCTCGATCGAATCGCGCTCGATATTCGGCCACGCGATAATGACTCGATATCATGCTATGACCCCGCGCGCAGCGAAATGTGAGGTAATGGAAAAAAACGGAGCGCGAACGTTGATCACGCTCGCGCCCCGGATGAGTCAGATCGAGTTGCGGATTCAGGCGCTCGCGCCGGCCTGTGGACCGCGAATCAATTTTCCCGGCATCGCTCCGGTCGGCTCGCCATTTTCGAAGGTGACCTCGCCGCTGACGACGGTGTGCCGGTAGCCCTCGGCGCGCTGGATCAATCGGCGACCGCCGGCGGGAAGATCGAAGACCATCTTCGGCGCATGCAGCAGCATGCTGTCGAGATCGATCACGTTAACGTCGGCCTTCATCCCGGCTTCGAGCGTGCCGCGATCGTTCAGCCCATACAGCCGTGCGGTGTCTTGCGTCTGACGTTTGACCACGAACTCGACCGGCAGGCGTTCGCCGCGGCTGCGGTCGCGCACCCAATGGGTCAGCAGATAGGTCGGCATGCTCGCGTCGCAGATGAGGCCGCAATGCGCGCCGCCGTCGCTCAGCCCGAACATCGTCACGGGGTCCATCATCATCTCGCGCACGGCGTCGAGGTTATACGCGGCGTAGTTCGAAAACGGCATATACAGCAGCTCGCGGCCATCGCGTTCGAGCATCAGATCGTAAGTGACCTCGACCGGGCTGCGGCCTTCGCGCGCGGCGCGCGCCGCGACGCTGGCTTCCTTGGCGGGCTCGTAGTCGGGCGGATCGCCGAGCGGGAAATAGCGCGAGAAGTTGGTCACCAGGTAGCGCGTCACGCGCTCATGCGTGCCCGGCTCTTCGGCGATCATGCGCGCGCGAAGCTCAGGATCGCGCATCCGCGCGACGCGCTCGGCCAGCGGAAGATGCGCCAGCTCGCGATGATAGGTCGGATGCGTGATGAACGGATGCAGCGAGCTTTCGAGCCCCATCAGCATCCCGGTCGGACGCGGCGAAATCTGCGGAGCAAGATGAGCGCCGCCGGCGTTGTACCCGCGCACCCGATCGAGCATCACGCGCCATCCGTCGGGATTGAAATCGACCTGCGCCATCGCGAACGTGATCGGAAGCCGCGTCGCCGAAGAAAGCTTGATCATCCATTCCATCGTCGCGTCCGGTCCGGCCATATCCGACGCCATCTCGAACACGCCGTGTCCGACTTCGCCGAGCACGCGCCCGATTCCGAGCAGCTCGGCCTCGCTGGCGTAAGTGCCGGGTACGACTTCCTTGTTCTTCGCGCGATGCAGCATCGTGCGCGAGGTGCTGAAGCCTAATGCGCCCGCGCGCAGCCCTTCGCGTACGACGGCCGCCATCCCGCGGATATCATCCGCGGTCGCTTCTTCGTTGTGCGCGCCGCGCTCACCCATCACGTAGGCGCGCACCGCGCCGTGCGGCACCTGCGCGCCGACGTCGAGCACGCGCGGCATCGCGGCGACGGCGTCCATATATTCGGGAAAGCTCTCCCATCCCCATTTGATTCCCTCGGCCAGCGCGGCGCCGGGAATGTCCTCGACGCCTTCCATCAGGCCGATCAAAAATTCGTGCTTGCCGGGCCTGACCGGAGCGAAGCCCACGCCGCAGTTGCCCATCACCAGAGTGGTGACGCCGTGCCACGAAGACGGAGTCACATATGGATCCCAGGTGACCTGGCCGTCGTAGTGCGTATGGATATCGACGAAGCCCGGCGTCACGAGCATACCGTCGGCGTCGATTTCGCGCCGCGCGGCGCCGGCCTTTGCGCCGACGCTCGAGATTTTGCCGCCATCGATCGCGACGTCGCCCGGAAAAGCAGTCGCGCCAGTTCCATCGACGATTTTTCCGTTGCGGATCACCAGGTCATGCATCGCACGGTCTCCTTACGCAGAGGTTCGGTTGCGCGCGGCGAAGCGCGGTTAACATACCGACCGTTCAAGCGGCAGTATCCTGCAAGAGCGCGCCGTGAATCAAGCATTTTCTGCGCTCTGGCCTAACGGTCGTTCGGGCGATCGATCGCGACGATTTTCCGCGACGATTTTCCGCGACGATTTCCGAATCGCCGCGCTCTGGTGGATTTCGCCGCGCCGATCTATAAGCGAAGCGGGCCGAACTGCGGCAGCATCCTCAAATCCGACTGATGGAGCGTCAGCGATGAATTCACGCAAGCAGCGTCTTCCGTTTCGCGATCTTTCCACCCTTACCGGCGAGGATCGCGAGACCGCCGAAAAGAACCAGATAAACGGGCAGGTCATCAACATCTTTCGCGTCCTGATGAATCATCCAAACCTCGCGCGGCGCTGGATGGTGTTTGCGGCGCATGTGCTGGGTAAATCGACCCTGGAGCCGCGCGATCGCGAACTCGCGATCCTGCGTATCGGATGGCTCAACCAGGCGCCGTACGAATGGGAACAGCACGTGATCATCGGCAAGCGCTCGGGAATCTCCGACGCGGAGATCGAGCAGATCCAGAAGGGGCCGAAGGCCGGATGGAACCGGCACGAAGCTGCGATACTCCAGGCCGCCGACGACCTGTTCGAGAATTCAGTCGTGTCCGATCAGACCTGGGCCACGCTCGCGGAGAAATACAACACCGAGCAGATGATGGACCTGGTGTTCGCGATCGGGCAGTACAACCTGGTCTCGTGGGCGCTCAACAGCTTCGGCGTCCCGCTCGACGATTTCCTTCCCGGCGCAAAGAAGTAGGGTGCGTGGGCGCAAACGGCAGACGGTTTACGATCAAAAAAAAGAAGGGCGGCGCTGAGGCGCTGCCCTTCGGGTTTTGTGGCGATTAGAAAACCGTGATGCTGATCAGGCGGCCTCTGCTTTTACCCCGTTGAGCTTCTTCAGCTCGGGCATCACTTCGGCCGCGAACACGCGCAGGCTCTTTTCCGCGTCCTCGATCGGCATCCCGGCGTAGCTGAACACCCCGGTGTAATGGTCCGCGTTCACTTTGGTGCGGATTTCATCGATCTTGTTGAAGCAATCTTCCGGCGTGCCCCACACCTGCAGGTTAAGGAAGTACTCGACCGATGCGTCTTTATTCGAGCCCTTCAGGTTTTTGGACATCTGCTCGTAGTATTCGTAACCCTTGGCCTTGCCGAAATGGTCGCTCGCCATCTCATAATGACGCAGCGCGGTTTCCCAGTAACCGCCGATATACTTGACCGCCATCTCGCGCGCGCGGTCGCGGTTCTTGTCGCAGTAAGTCCATCCGGCCGCGATCGTCGGCAGCGGCTCGCCGCCGTTCACCTGCTTGTAGATCGTTCGATACTCGGCCAATTCCTGCGCGACGGCTTCCCACGGTTTTTGCGGGATGATCAGAATTCCGATTCCCAGCTTGGCCATGATTCGCGCGGACTCGGGTGAGACCGCGGCGGCGTAAGTGCGGCCCTTGAACGACTTGAACGGTTTGGGCCGGATATCGCGCCGTGGCTGCTTCAAATATTTGCCGTCGGCCTCCATGTAGCCGCGTTCGAGGGATTCGAGAATCGCGGCCGTGTACTCGATAAAGCGGTCGCGCGACTCGCCCATATCGAGCCGGAAGCCGTCGTACTCGATCCGCGCGAGTCCGCGGCCCAGGCCCAGGATCATGCGGCCGTTTGATTGATGATCAACCACCGAGACCTGCTCGGCCACGCGGATCGGATCATGCCACGGCACCACCACGACCATCGAGCCAAGCTGGACCTTCGTGGTGCGGCCGGCATAGTAGCTGAGGAACTGGAGCACGTCTGGGCACATCGTGTAGTCGTCGAAGTGATGCTCGACGCTCCAGATCGAATCGAAACCGAGCGGTTCGTAGAGATCGCCGATCCGGAGATCGTCGCGATAGACGTCGCGATCCGACCGAACATTCATTGGGTTTTGGAAAATTACTGCACCGCCAACTTTCATGCGTTTTCCTCCAAGGGTCTTTCGGGCGCGCCGGGCTGCGCAAAGCCAATCTGGAAAGCTGCTACCACGTCCGGGCGGTCATTGCAAAGCGACATACTAAACGGTCGGTATGTAACCCATCAATCGCATCGTTCGCTGCACTCGCTTGCCTTCGCGACGCCCTCGCGCGATTACTATTTCAGCACTAAGGAGCCGGATATGCGAAGGGAAATCTTTACCGAAGAGCACGAGCTGTTTCGCGCGCAGGTGCGCCGGTTTGTCGAAAAGGAAATCGAACCCAAAGTTCCCGAATGGAATCGCGCGGGAATCAGCGACCGCGACTCATGGCGCAAGCTCGGCGCGGCCGGCTACCTGGGCGCGAACGCACCCGCGGAGTTCGGCGGCGCCGGCGCCGATTTTATCTACGACGCGATCGTGATCGAGGAGCTCACCCGGGTGCGCGCACACGGCCTGATGATGGGCCTGCATTCCGACATCTGCATGCCCTACATAAACACTTATGGCAGCGCCGAGCAGAAGCATCGCTATCTGACCGGCGCGATCAGCGGCGAGCTGATCCTGGCGATCGCGATGACCGAGCCGGGCACCGGCTCCGACCTCGCCGCGGTGCGCACCACGGCGCGCCGCGACGGCGACAACTACGTCATCAATGGCTCGAAAATCTTCATCTCGAACGGCCAGCTCGCGGATCTGGTGATCGTCGTCGCGAAGACCGATCCGAATGCGAATCCTCCGCATCGCGGAATCAGCCTGATCCTGGTCGAGGGCAATGCTCCCGGCTTCGTCCGCGGGCGCAAGCTCGACAAGCTCGGGCTCAAGGGCCAGGACACCAGCGAGTTGTTTTTCGAGGATTGCCGCGTGCCCGCGCAGAACCTGCTCGGCAAGGAGGGGCAGGGCTTCAGGATGCTGATGGAGAAGCTGCAGCAGGAGCGGCTGGTGGCGGCGATCGGCGCGGTCGAAAGCTCGCGCCGATGCCTTGACGACACGATCGCCTATACCAAGGAGCGCCGCGCCTTCGGCCAGCCGATCGCGTCGTTCCAGAACACGCAGTTTCGCCTGGCCGAGATGGCGACCGAGGTCGAGGTTGGCCGCGTATTCGTCGATCGCCTGATGGCGGCGCATGTGCGCGGCGAGGAGCTGGTCACCGAGGTCAGCATGGCGAAGTGGTGGACGACCGACTTGCTCAAGCGCGTCTCGAGCAGTTGCCTGCAGCTCTTCGGCGGCTACGGCTTCATGATGGAGTATCCGGTAGCGACCGACTACGCCGACGCCGCGGTGCAATCGATCTACGCAGGCACCAACGAAATAATGAAAGTAATAATCGCCCGCCGCATGGGCCTGGACAATCGCGGCTAACGTGAATCTGTGCGCGGCGGCGTTGGGGTGAGATCAAAGCGCTCGTATGACGAAGGCTGAAGCCGGCGCCCCGGCCCGTCTCAAGACTCCGATCGTCAGATGCATCGTCTGTTGCATCTTCTCACTTCTCTCTTTTGCCGCGATCAGTTCGCTACCGTTGACTTCTTCACTAGCCGCCGAATGTAACGCGCCGCACTCCCATGCGGTCGAGCATGAGACTGAGAACGGAGCTGCCGCGCTCACTTATCCGATCGACTTGAAGAAGGACTTTATTTTCAGCGCGAGCCTGGATCTGCCCAAGATCCCCAATAATCGGAGTTGGTACTGCGTTTGGATCATGGTTGGCGAGATGAAAGGCACGAGCGAGCATCCGTCGATGCTACAGGCTGGGTTGATTCGCTGGGATCAGAGCAACTTCCAGATGCAGCCGTTTATCACCACGGAAGAATCGGGACGCGAATTGAAGTTCAAACCCGTCGCCGGTGATCTCTCCGGGTATCATAGGTTTGCCATATCTGCTGACCCCTCAACGCTGACGCTCAGGATGGATGGCACCCTATTGATGTCCGCGCCGCGCGCCGAGTTCTTCGCGGCCAACTCGCAAATTTATCTGAAGATCGCGGCGGAGGTCTTCGCGGTCGGTGACGCGGCGTCAGGATTGGTTAACAATGTGACGCTCATCAGCGGTGCAAGAAAGCCCGCCTCGCCAATCCCCGGCGCGGCATTTGAAGATCGCGGCCTCAAGTTTCTGTGCAAAGGGAACGGGCAATGGGCCGTGACGGGGCGTTTCGATCCGAAACTCCATTTCGTTCAATATGTCCCGTCGGCATGTCGCTGACAGCTTTGCACAATCTTATTGATAACCGTCTTGAGCGCTGAAATTCCCTCTCCTTGTCCAAGGAGGCTGTCGATTTTCTCTCAAATGTCCCAGGACGTCATCCTGCCACGAAAGTCGGGGTGGTGTGAGTTTTGTGTTCCTAGAGCAAATCCATAGTGGCGCGGGCGTCTCGCCCGTGGG
>JBAPSR010000022.1:0-1887 GCA_049281755.1 Binataceae bacterium (SeqCode) | reverse complement strand
TCTTTTTACAATTGGCTTCGTTTCGGTGTTTTTTTGGTAGCTCATTATTATTCTCTTTCGCCGCTCGATCGCTTTACTCAATCCCTACTCTATTCGTTCGCCATTCACCTTATCCCCAAGCCACATTACTCAGTATACACGTTATGTGCCAAATAGCAAGGTGAATCGGATTGTCTCTCTCCCAAAAGATTGGGAGAGGGACAATCCAACGCCCGCGAGTGAGATTACGATGCGGCGATCGACGGCTCAATTACCGAGGTTGTAGGCGCCGCCGCGCTCCAGCGCTTTCTTGTAGGCGGGGCGATCGTGCAGGCGTTTTATCCACGCGTCGAGATTGGGATATGCCGCGCGGACTCCAAACGCTCCTGCGACCTCGGCGACAAAACTCATCTGGATGTCGGCGCCGGTCAAACTGTCGCCCACCAGAAACTGCCGGCCGTTTAGCGAATGCTCGATGTACCCGAGATGATTTGCGATCTCGCCGTCGATTCGCGGGCGCAGCGCAGCGCCTGACTCGCCCAGGCGCGCGACGTAAAGATTCAGCATCAGCGGCAGCATCGCGGAACCTTCGGAGTAGTGCAGCCATTGCTGGTACTCGTCGTAGGCGGGAGTGTTGGCGGCGGGCTGCAAGCGGCCGCCCCCGTGATGGCGCAGGATATAATCGACGATCGCGCCGGACTCGATAATCGCGCGTCCATCCTCGCTGATAACCGGCGACTTGCCGAGCGGATGAATCTCCTTCAGCGCCGGAGGCGCAAGCCGGGTCTGCGCATCGCGTTCATACTTCTTGATCTGGTAGGCGAGTCCCAGCTCTTCGAGCAACCACAAGATCCGCTGCGACCGAGAATCGTTAAGGTGATGGACAGTAATCATACGAATTTCTCCCTCAGGATGGTTTTTGCCGATCGATAGGTTCCCCTACGATTGCAGTCATAGCAACAAAGCACCAGACCCGAGAATCTTGCGCTTAAGGCAAGGATCCTCGGAGGTATCTGAACGGAAGTGGGACTATCGAGCGCGCTTTGCGGCTCGCTCGAGCCAGGTATCCAGATTGGGCGAGACCCGCAGGTTGAGGATAAGAGCGAGAATCACAAACGGCAACATGGGCGCCAACGATTGGGAAAAATAACCTAACATAAGACCATACAGCGCGACCGCATTCCCAAACGCAAGTTGCACTATAAGCGCGTTGAGGATCAGGGGAATCAGTGCGCTCATTGGCCGCTCGTTATGCGATAGAGCCTGAATCCGGGCGAGGCGTTCCATATCCGCGAGGCTCGCCTGCGCGACGGACGCGGTATCGTCGGGCTCGAGCCGGCGATTGAGTACTGCTCGTATTTTCCATTTCGGCAGAACCAGGTCGGCGATCCACAGCGACACGATCGCGGTCACGACGGCGGCCACGCCCAATGGAACCGAGAGCGGATTCGAGCGCAGCGCTTCTACGCCGCCGGCGGGAAGACCAAACAGGAAGTAGATCACGGCGACATAAGCGAGGATCGATCCGTTGAACATAATCCAGAGCACCCGATGTACTCTCTCCATCGGGCGAATCAGTTCGCGGAAAGTTCGCGAAAACATCACTGCTATAAGCACACAAGGCCTGCGGCGAAGAAAGCACGCCGTGGCTGGCGCATCCGTGGACCAAAAAAAATCGGGGCGGGCTATTGCGGCCCGCCCCGATGCCTCACTTCACAAAACGTGAGGTTGAAAGACGTTGGATTAATGCGTGCAGGTTACCGCGATTTCGTCACCCGCGCCGTCTTGGGTACCACCGTCGATCACGTCGTCGTTCAGGCCAATCGTTAAAGTTCCCAGTCCCATACCCGGAGTCGCGCTACCAGCGATGTGGCTGGAGCCAGTGGCTGTGCAAGGAGTGACCGGGTT
>JBAPSR010000021.1:0-10982 GCA_049281755.1 Binataceae bacterium (SeqCode) | reverse complement strand
CGCGAGATCGCCGCCGCACGTGGCGCGCGCCTGGTGCTCGCACTCGGAGACATGCTCGAGCTCGGTGCGCTCGCACCCGCTTCGCACGACCTGGCGCTGCGCCACGCGCTCGACTCCAGCGCGGCGGTAATCGTCGCGGTCGGACCCGAGATGCGCGCTGCGCTGGCGCGTGTCACATCCAGCGGATGCGACTTGCTCGACGCCGCCGATAGCGATGAGGCTGCTCGGCTCGTGCGCGGCATCCTCCGTTCCGGCGACGTGCTGCTGGTCAAGGGCTCGCTCGGGATGGCGATGGACCGGGTGATCGATGCGATCCTGCCGGACCGCACCGACGCTTGAATTCCGTTTCGCGCCGCGACTGCGCTCAGGCTCGCTACTGTCCGATCGCGGTGATGTTGCAGGTCTCTGCCGTCATCGCGACGTTGGCTGGCAGCGTCAGTACCGAAGCGGTCGCCGTCGGATTGTAGCTCCCGCAACTTGCGAGCAGATTGGGCGCGATGCTGAAATTCACGCCCGCGAGGTTCACGGTGCAGCCCGTGCCATTGAAGCATACCGTCTGCGCGGTCCCGGTTTCCTGATAGGCACTCAGACCGCAAGTGACCGTCTTGAGCGTGCCCTGCATTGACTGCGAGCATACCCCGGTGCCAGAAACGCCAGTTACCGTCTGTGCGGTCGGAAAGGAATTGAAGACCGTCGCCTGGTTAGGCTCCGTCGAGACAATCGGCGGAACCGTCTGCCCGCTCACCACGCAATCAACACAATTGAACATCGGAAGCGCGCTTCCGTTATGGTTCTCAATCGGAATCAGACCGGGTGTGGTGACCGGCTGCCCATGAGAATTACCGAAATTGCTAAGCGCCTGTCCGAAAATATCTTGAAGAAATGTAGAGGGACTACCAATCACGACATTATTACTGGTAGTCGCTGAATCAGGCTCGACGACAATGTTAGTAAAATCCCCACTCGAAGCCGATATGACCGCGCCCCACGGGCCACTGCTGCCCGCAAGCCGCCAGTCCGAGAACCGCATACCAGATAAAGTATAAGCGAACATCTGCGCGCCTTCTTCCTGACCGCTCTCCGAATATCCCTGGTCCGAAATAGTGCTTATCTTGTAGATAATACCAGCAGCCTCGGAGTTAGTATTGATCATCGAGAACGAGCCGATACTGTCGAAATCGAAGCAGTAATCGCGCTGGCTGCAATTGGTGTTGTAGAACTGTTCGTTATAAGTTTCCTGCGAATCGGAATAGACGCATATCTGTCCGCCCACGCCGTTGGGCACCGAACAGTTGAGGTCGTCGATGATTGCGTTCTCGTCGTTCACTCTGCCGCCCAAGTCCACGCACAAGCCCACCACTCCGCACTCGACATGGCTGATCCTCAAGCCCGTCGGCGTCGTCGCGGCGGTTGCATTGCTGGCGGGCGCGCCCGGACCGGCGTTCGCCTGCGACTGGCCGCTAAGCGGAACTGCATTCTCGTCAATCACGACACCCGGCGTATTGCCTACTTGGCCCTCAACTCCGATATTCTCAATCGTCACATTGCCCGCGTAATTCAGGTTGAACATCATGCCGCCCGGAGGGCCGTCCCACCGAAGCTGCGTGTTGGATACCGACTGATTCGGTGCGCGGGACGCGCCGGTGATGCCTGCCTGCGTGGTTCCCCAAAAGCTCACCGCTTGCGACATGTCGTAGTGAGTTGCACACGCGGGCAGGTAATCTTGGGTGTAAACTGCGGCCGTGTAAGTGAACAGGTACGAGGCGTTCACTGCCGCCTGAATCGCCGGAGAATTGTCGTGCCGTAGCGGCGTAGTGGTGGATTGAGATGGCGCGACTGATAGCGTGACGTTGTTCCCGCTTATCGCGGTGATCTTCGCGTCGAGGTCGGCAGGCACCGCACTCCTGCTTGCTTCCTCGTCAATCCCGTAGGGAAAGCCGTTGTCCCGGTATTGATAGCTGGTGTAAGGCGCGCGCGTTGGGTTCATGGAGACAACTGCGTAGATGCTCGACGGCGTGCAGGAAGTGCCCGTGCAACGCCGGATAATCGTACCGGCGGTGTTCGCGTCCACCGACCACGACACCATAAGTCCAGTCATCACAGACAGCCCCGACGGCCCCGTGGTGTTGCAAACCGCCGCGCTCGCCGCCGAGCGCATCCCGTTCAGGCCCGCGCCGATCCCGGTCTGGCCGACGTTTTGAACGCTGTAGCAGTAAGTAGTCGTGCAAGAAGTATTCGGGTGAAGAGGCGTTCCGTCGTCGGTCTGGCAATTACCATTCGCCGTGACAGTGAACCCGGGTGATGGATAGTTAGCCGTAATGTCCGGCAACCAATTTAGAATATAACCATCGTTGGTAACGCTCGAAATCGCCGGTGTCGCAATCGTGTTCGAGGCTCCAGCCGCATCCAGCTTCACGTACTGCCCGACCTTGAAATCGCCAAGCGCATTGACCGCAACCGTTGCATTGCTCGCAGTCGTCGTCGCCGATTCCGTGGTGTCTGAGCAGACCACGCCATATGCGGGATTAGTCAGATCGAGAACCCCCGCGAGATTGAATCCGTTGAGCGCCGCGGGAGTGCTCGTTCCAGTGGCGGCGTTCGCTCCGCTGGTGACGACGGGAGTTTTTCCGCCCTCGACCGTATTAACCGTGCTGGCGCTCGAGGCTCCGGTCACGTCACCGCCCATCGAAAGACTGCTCGCGCCGGCGGCGCAACTCCACGCGGCGTTCTGTCCTAAAGCCCACGCGCCCGAACCGCCTCCAGCGCACGGACTGACTTTCTGGCAATCGACGCAGTAGAAGAGCGTGCCGTCCTGTTCGGCCGGCAGATTCGCGAAGTCGAGACTCACGAACGTCGGCGAGATCGGCTGCGCGCCCGAAAGCCGATCGTTGATCGCTTCGCGAAACAACAGACCGGCGTTGGTGCCCGAAAAGTCCGGTATCGGCTGATACGCGCCCGCCGGCGGAAGATTCTGGCCGGCCGCGCGTCCAGGAGCCGCCGCGATCGTCGCCGCAATCGCTATACCGAGCATCGTCGCGGCCGCGAACCCACGAGATTTGCGTATTCGCTTCATCAATATTCTCACTTCCCTCAGAACCCTATCGCCAACCACGAAAAGCCGTTGCTCCGTTCGTTGGTGGGGCCGAGTGACGTGCCACCCGGAACGTCGAGCACAAAGGTCCCGCCGGTGCGGCTGTAGGTCACGATGCTGGCGACGGTGTTGAATCCGCTCGTGCTTGCATAGACATTCGTCGCCAGCGGCGGGATCAGAATCGCGTTGGGAAAGGTTATCGGCCAGGTGACGTTGAACTCTTCATCGTTGGCAATCTTCTGATCGCTCAGCGGAAAGTATCCCCATTGGATAATTGCCGCGACTCCACCCCGGCTGATGTCGGTTATCGGGATCGTCAGATAGCCGCTGGGCTGCAGCGAACCGGTGAAGCCGGCCATGAACGCCTGTAGAATTCCGATGTTCGCGATATTGGTATTCTGGCGGCCATACAGATAGGCAGTTCGGTTCGCTAGCTGCTGATGAGGCTGATTGCTGAGCCCAAGGCCGCCAAAGCTGGCGCCGGAGGCCGCGCCTTCAACGGAATCCGTCGCCTGGATTTCGTAAACCTCATTCGCGGTGAACTCTGGACTATCTATTAACGTCGCCATGTAATACCTCTCATTTCTAAAAACCGGATTGTCGCTTCGCTTGGAACGGCTGAACGCTCGCGCCTTCCATCCGGCTCGTTCAGAACGTCAGCGTCCAGGTTCCCGCAAGTGACATCCCCGAAGTGAATACTATTGGGCTGAGCGTTTTACGCGCGAGAATCGGCGTGGGTGCGTTCCCGCCCGGCACGCCCACACCAGTATGATTCGCGAACAGGGCGATTTCCTGAATCGTTATTCCCTCCGCGCCGGTATCGGCGGTCGTCAGACTCCAGTTGAAGGTAACGCTACCGTTACCGTCCTCCGAATGCGCATCGACCGCTTTGTAATACGCCGGCGCGGTGAGCGCGACATCATTCACCGTTGGCGCATTCGAGCCCGTACCGAAGCCGACCACCGAGCAGAACTCGCCCGCGGTGTCGCCGCCGAGCAGCGCCGCCAGGGCGCTCAGCCCGGCGTTTACGAACAGGTTTCGTCCTCCCTCCCGATAAATCAGCTCGCCGCGCTTGAACACCCGCACCATCACCAATCCGCAAGGCCTATTCATTTCAACCTCCATTGAGCGTCGCGATGCCGTTTACGATTAACGCCGGATCCGCGACGACCGGCTCGTTCGCACCATATGTGATTCCGCTATGCGCATAGTGCGCGTTGTATATCGGCACGATCGGACCATAGCCGTCGGTATACGGCGCGGTAGTGACCGCGATCGAAAGTTGCGCATCGGATGGCGGTGGCGCCGCGTCGATTTGATATTCGGCGATGCCGCCAAGGGTAATGCGGTCGGCCGGCGTCGGCGCGCCGTCCAGCATCGGTGCGGTTACAAACCATAGCGAATCAAGCCACGCGCGCGCGGGCTGAAAGAAATTGACCGCCGCGATCGCGCTTTGCGCCGCACCCGCCGGCACCGCCGCGTCCGCTTCCAGATCGATCAGGATCCGGAATACCGCCCATCCCTCGGAACTCGGATATGCAGTCCCACCCCAGCTTGCCTCGCCTTCCTGGATTGTCACGTTGGTCCATCCGAGCGACGACAGCGCACGCTTGATTGCGGCCGGCGTCCCGCGCTCGCGATGCAGCGCGATCGCGAGCTTCAGCAGTTCGCGTTGCGTCGCGGCGCCGGGCGACGTTTCGTCGGCGAGCGACTCCGGGCCCGAAAGCGTATCGATATCCGTGAGCGAATCGATATCGGTCAGCGTATCTATACTCAGTGCGACCGGAGCGGCGAGCTGCCACAGCGGCGACAGAATATCGAACTGCCAGGCGAGAAACACCAGCGCGCCGTCGATGACCGAATCGATTCGGTAGATCAGCAGCGGCGTTAGATCGAGCGCCGACAAACGCTCGATCAACACCAGCAACGCCTGGGTTCGAGTGTCGTTGATCGACGGCGACGCGGATAGCTCAGGCATCATGCACTCCGCAGAAGGGAAACACCAAGACACCACGCAGCCACGAAGACACGAAGAAGATGCGCATTTTCGCGCCCTGCGCGCGCGGAAATCCTTTTCTCCGTAGGGCGGAATTAATTCCGCCGATACCTTGGCCGATACCTTGGCGGTTTGATTGGCTCTTCATGTTCCTTCGGCTCTCGCCGCGGCGGCTTCGCCCAGAATGATGATCTGATTGGCGCAGCGCATCACGAATGTTCAGTCGACGTTGCGGAGGTCAGCGAAATCGCGGTGCAGTTCGCCCATTGGCCCGCCGAAAGTTGCGTATAGACGGGCGCGGTCAGCGTGACCTCGTACGCGCCCGGGACCGACAGCGCCGCGATCAGCTGGCTCGGTACGATGTCGCGTTGAATCTTCGCGGCAATCCCAAGCGCATACTGCACCGCGGCATTGTTCGCCGCCGCCATCGTCGCACCCGGATCCGCATCTGAGTAAAGCGTCACCGTCGCGGTAATCTGGTAGTCAACCTCTGTCACCGCGAGCACGTTGACCGTGTCGGTCAAAGGACGCACCGAGTCGGCGCTGAGCGCGGACGAGACTTCCTCGAGCAACGGCGTTCCCGCGACTCCGGCAGGGTTCGGCGCGCTTTGCGGCTGGACCGCAACCGGTCCGGTAAGGATATATACGTTGACCTGTCCCGGCGCCGGACTTATTACTTGTGCGTCAACGATCGACGGATCGACGCTCAGCGCGAAAAACCTGTACGCTCCAGCCGGTCCGGCCACACTAAACTGATTCGGAGCAGCCTGGATACGCGAGCGAAGATGGTCGTCGGTTTCTGGCGACGAGCCCCCTGCCGTGGTGGTCGTATTGCTCACGCTGGCGACAGTCGCACTCGGACTGAGTAACGCGTTGACCTGCCCCGCGAGGTAGCCATTGGCGCCCGGGCCGGACTGGACCGCCGACGCGCCCACCGCACCCGCAATCGAGCCGGCCGGAATCACCAACGCCGCAGTGGTCGCGAATGAGTATTGTCCGTCGATCGTGCCGACCAAAGTGCCCTGCGCGATCGTGATCGCCACCGTCAGTACGCTTGAAAGAGTGAATTCGAGCGTCGTGGTCGCGCTCTGCGCGGTAAGCCGGGTCACTCCGACGAGCTGGCCCAGGTAGTCGATCATCGGAAAGATCGCAAAAGCAAGAAGGTTCTGCTGCGCCGCATACTGAATCGCGTTGCGGACCAGCGACTCGCGATATGCGTAGAGGTTGATCAGAAGGCGCTCGACCTGCGCGGGCTGCAGCGTGCGGTCGGCGGCCGCCTCAAACTCCGCGATCATGTCGGCGAGCACCAGATTCGGATCGAGCCCGTCGGAATCATCGACGAAGACCGGGGACGGAAGCGAAGGGATTCCTGCTGCCATCAGTCTATATCCTTGCCGTTCACTGGGCACCCGCGCCAAGCGAGACGGTAGTGGTCGTAGTAGTGTTAGGGCCGGTGCTCGGCGGCCCCGACAAATTGAGCTGCCAGGTCACGCTCACGTCCAGATGCGCCCCCGACTGAGTAGTGGTATCGAGCACCGGGACTGCCATGACGCTCACCAGGCTGATGCGCGGCTCCCATAGCGTCAGCGCGGCGGTCAGCTCGCGAACGATCGCGGGCAGCGACTCAGACGTCGGATGATCGATGTAGCGCCAGATATCGCAACCGAAAGTGGGACGCAGCGGATCGCTGCCGAGCGGAGTAGTGAGGATAATCGCGACGCATTGATCGACGTCGGCGACGCCTTGCACCACCTGGCCGATCGCCCCGAGCTTGAGCGACCAATCCGCTGAGGTGATGTCGGCGAGCGTGACCGCGTCCGCACTCATCTTACTCCGCCTCCACGATCAGGCTCGCGCTGGTGATCGCTCCAAGGCCAGCCGGACAAGTCACCTGATCGCCCAGGCGTGCCACACCTTTCAACTGCCCGGCTCCGAGCCGAATCTGCGCGAGAGACGTAACTTGCGCGTTCCCTTGCGCGTCGATCGCGATCGAAGCGGCGCCGGCCCCGATCGTCAGGGTGGCGCCCGTAGGTAACGCGACCGTGAGCGCGTGTGCGCCGCCGTCGTACCTGATCGACGCACCGTCGGTAAACTGGAGACTCAGCACGTGCGCTGCGCGATCGTACTCAAATGCCGCGCCATCCTTGAATGCGAGATGCCATTTGTCGGCGCTGCTGACCGGCGTCGCGTCGGCCGATGAATAGATCGCGCCCAGGACCGCGCCCGCTTCATCGTGCGCGTCCATCAGACATACCACCTGCTCGCCAGGATCCGGAATCCAGTAAGCCTTGTCGTTCTGGCTTTTGGGCACGACGATCGGCAGCCACCAGCTCCGCAGCTGATCATAATCGGCAAACGTCACGCGCACCCGGGCCAGCGCCGTATCCTGCTCCTGTACAATCCCGACCCGGAACATGCCGGGCGCCGCGGAGCGACGATCCTCATGATGCACCATCGCCCTACCTCACACGCTGCGCAGCGCTTCGAGTTCGGTCGTGTAGCCGCGCTCGCGACTTAGCAGATGACGCGCGGTCTCAATCAGATAGATCCCGTCGAGCATCCCCCATCCGGAAAGCAACACGTTGCACCCCGCCGACAGAGCCGGATTGCCTGGTCCGGTCAGACGCGCACTGAAGAACGACTGGTTATTGCGATTCAGCGCCGCCGTGGCGCGGAGCCCCGCCTGCACCGCATTCTCGCATCGCGCGATTAGCTTGAGCGTATCGCCGGTCGGTGTCGCTACTGACGCCGATGCGCTCTGCGCGATAAGCTGTTTGCCGGAGGGATCGAAATACGCAGCAGAGGCAGCAGCATATATCCGCCGCGTGCGGTTGCGAAACTCAAATCGCTCGAGATCGCTGCGCACTATCGTGGCGATCGGCGCCGCAATCATCAGAGCGGCATGCGCGTAGAATACCATTTGCGTGCCACGGACAGTGAAGTCGTAGCCAAATTCATCGGCGAGACGCGCCAGGAATTGGAGATCGGTCTCGTCGCGCTGCGTCACGCGCGCGAATGCCACGTCCTCGACTTCAGGCGCGCTGACCAGACCGAGTCCGTACTTGCCTGCGATCGTCGCAGCGATCCCAAGCAAGGTCTGGCCTTCGTACGCGGCGCTGTTGCGCGTGCGCATCGCGGGCGTGACGTAAGCCGCCAGGCATCGCAGCCGAAACACGTCGGGCGGCCCGCATAATTGCAGGTCGTCCACCTGAAACGATCCGCACTCGAGGAGCTGGCCGCCGTTATACCCGAGGAACGCCTCGACACTGTCGCCCAGCGCCGGGTACCACGGTCCCTGCCAGCGCTGCGTGTGATCTTCCACCTCAACGCACAGGTCACCCGAGCTTGCGCCAAGCCGATCGACATAGCTGATCGCGCGCACCATCGCGGAGATCTCGCCCGAGATATTCACTCCCGCATAATTGAGTATCCACTGGGGCGACGGAACTGAGTATGCGGCGGCGGCGCTCATGACGCACTCCTTGCGGCGCTAATCAATGCCGCACTCGAGCTTTTCCATGGCGGGAGGTCCGTGCTTTGCAAGTTGCTTGCGCTCAGAATCGGAACTTCGATCAGGATTCCAGCCTCGAACACCGGCTCAATCGGAACCAGCGGATTTGCCATGATCATCGGATTAAAGCGCGCCGCGTCGCCATAGTAACGCCACGCGAGCAAATCCCAGCGCTCGCCAGCGCGAGTGACATGCGCGATGTACTGCGTCGGCGTCATCGCGCCACGCTGCGCGTGATCGCCGCGGTCGAGATATCACCGGGCTGCTGGATCGCGGTGGCCGGAGCCGATGGCGCAGGATTTGCCAGCAGCGCGCTAAGTCCCGCCGGCGACAACGACGCGGCCGGCGCGCTCGCGGTGCTCGAGCCGGACAGCAGGCCGAGCGGCGCGAAACTCGGGACGGCCGCGGCCCCCGGATCGAGCACCGAGTCGAGGGCCCACTGTTTGAGCCCAAGCCGCAACCGCAGTGCGATCGGAGCGCCGCCGGCGTCGAGTTGCGCGGCGCGCGTCATGATCGTCTCGATCACAAAGTAACCGCGCAGGGTCCCATTGCCGAGCACCAGCGGCATCGCCTGATGAGTCTCGGCCGCCGCGCGCAGGGCGGCAGCCTGAAGCTCGGGATTCGCGAGCGACGCGTGCAGCAGCAGATCGAAGGACAGCCGCTCCAGGCTGTCTCCCGTCCACTGCAGCCGAGGCTGCGCTTCAATCACTTGCTGCTCCGCGTAAAAATATCCGCGCTCGGATTCGATTCCCTCGGGCGAACCGACCACTTCAAACTGGATTGTGCCGAGTTCAGCAAACAATGCTCTTCCTCCGAATAGCCACGACGCGATCGTCAGTCAGTACGCGCGGCAGCGCCGCCCTGGTTATCGCGGCGGACTGAGGTTGCGGCTTCAACCCGCATCGGGCGGCCGGCGAGGTCGGCGCCATTGAGATGTTCAATCGCCGCCGCGGCATCCTCGATACGCGCCATTTCGACGAAACCAAATCCACGCGAACGCCCGTCGAAGCGGTCGCGCACGACCTCGGCGCGTTCGACGATACCCACGTTCGCGAAGGCCTCGCGGAGTTCGTCGTCGCTCAACCGAAAACTCAGGTTTCCTACAAATAGTCGCGCACTCATCAGACTCCGTCCCCTTTTGGAATAGCGGTCATTCAACACCCAGCTCGGCTTCCCCTCCGCCGCCGGCCAGCGCGCGAGCATAGTCGCGCACCGCGCGGGTCCAGTATTCGAGTTCCGCGAAATCCATCGCCCGAAGTTCCGCTAGCGGAAATCCGAATCGGACGAGTCCCGCGAATCCGGCGGCGGAGGGAGCTGAAAATTTTCGCCGATCACCTCGGCCTGCAGCGCAAGCACGTCGGCCAGGTCCATCGCGAGGACGTCTTCGTACACGATCTTCCGTCCCGCGATCTCCGCCAGCTCCGCGACCAGCGCGAACACCACCGCGTTCGGATCGTCACCGCCCGCTGCCCGTTGCGCGCGCATTAGATCGCGGCCGTAGCCCCTGCGTACGATAGCCCGCTTTCCGGAAGGCAGCTCGAAGGCGTGCGACTCGTCGCGCGCCGCTTCGCGATCCATCCCGATCACAACTCCGTTTACTCGCATTTCTTCGGCCATCGTCCCACCTCGCTTGAAGTTCGTGGTCTCGTCGAGCATCAGCCGCCCAGGTTGCTGCGGAAATCGGCAAGCTGATCGACTCCGCCGACCACGTAAAGATTCGCGAACACGTCGTAAAGATAAATCTGTACGCCGTTTACATAGAGCTCCGCGTGATAAATACTCACTGCCGAAGTCGTCTCGACCATCTGATGCTGCTTGAATGCGGGCGCGCCGGCGTCCTTAAACACTCCCGTCATCAGGTAGACGACCGGCAGCTCGGCGCTACGCCCCTGGCTGGTATACTGTTCCAGGTTACCGCGCGTCTGGAAGGAATGCGCCGTGAACGGACTCGCCGCGAACGTCAGCACTTCGGCGTCGAACGAGGCCCACTTGATCTTCGACTCGAGCTTGGCGACTCCCGCCCACAGCTCCGCGGTTCCAGCCATCCCCAGGCCCTTGTAGTCGATCATCTTATGCTTGGGATGCGCGATCTGGATCTCCTCCGCGCGGCCGAGCAGGCCAACGCCGTCGATATAGATATTCGCGTTAGTCAGTGAGTTGATCTGGATATTCATTCGCCGATGCTCCTACGCGGTCGCAGAGGCGGCCGTGGTTTGCGGGCTGGTCTGGCCAAGCTGCGACAGCAGGTTCGAGTCGATATAGCTTTGGAAGGTGAGCCGCTCGGCCGGCGGCGGCGGCATCACGTCTATGTCGAAGACCAGTTGCCCGGCGGCGACCTGGTTGGCGGGATTCTCCGATGGATCGTAGCTGGCTGAGCCGGCGAC
>JBAPSR010000020.1:0-7700 GCA_049281755.1 Binataceae bacterium (SeqCode) | reverse complement strand
CTCGAGAGCATGCTGACCGGAATCGCAGCCGCCGCAGTAACCTACGCCGCCGGCCGCCTCTTCGCCGCCCGCTGATTTGGTTGGTTCCTCGCCGGCTGTCTGATCCCGCGCCCTGGAAGGGAGAGGTTAGGTGAGGGACCGTATTCAGCGCGGCGCGCCGCGACGCGCGATTAAAAGGAAAGCTTACTCAAAACAGGCTTTGCTCCGAAAGACCGAAACGCGCAGGCTATTTGGCGACCAACATCTGAGTTCGGAGCAATAGTTCTCTCCAGGCTCGTCATTCACTCAGATATCGTCGGGGTTCTGATTGTCGAACCATCTGGATATCGAAATTCCCACGTCGACTCGCATCTGACACCTGATCGTCGCGCCGAACGCGTAGCGAAACTCGCGTCGGAAGGCGCGGATGCGGTCGCGATCGCATTCAGACGAATCTGTGTTGCCAGATTTCTTCAGCTCAAGGACGAGCAAATTCGGTCCGTCAGGTCCGCGATAATGAACTATGATGTCGGGTCGAACAACACCGTGCTTTTTTCTTCCGCACTGAACAGGGAGCCTCAATCTCTTCGGCAGAACTCCTCCGTTGCGGCTATACTCGACATCAACTGAGTAAGGGGAGAACTCCGCTTGGAGGTACATTGCCAAACGTGTCGCGATACAAGATTCATGGACGTCGTATTCGAGCAGAATCCGATCGTCGTTGTTGACTTTTCGCAATGCACGATCCAGCCGCTCTTTTACTTCATTTACTTCCATAGTGATCGTCTTCTTTAAATCTAAGGTTAATCCTCATTGTCGCGGCCCTTCTGGTGGGAGCGCCTGTACGGCTGAAATGTCAGGTCAGAAATCCTATTCAGCGTAGCACGCCAGCGGCGCGCGATTAAAAAGCTCGTAGAATTTCAGGCGCGCGGCAAACTGACGCGGCGGCGATCGGACCCTCACCTAACCTCTCCCGGAAGTCGGGAGAGGAATCAGAATAAAGCGCGACGAACCAGAATCGACCAGTGGACGTTTGTCATGCGTCGATTAATATATCGTCGCCGTCGAGCTTCACTGGGTAGCATCCGAGCTTTACGTTCGGGTCGTCGAGGTTCGCGCCGGTGGTTATGTCGTATTCCCATCCATGCCACGGACAGGTGACCGTCGTGCCGTCCACGTCGCCCTCGGCGAGCGGGCCGCCGCGATGCTTGCAGGTATTGTCGATCGCATAGAACGCGCCGCCCGCGTTGAACAACGCGATCTGCTTGCCGCCCGCCTCGACCAGCAAGGCTGCGCCTGCGGGAAGCTCGGCGCGCGTCGCGACTTTGACCAGTGCCACGATAGGATACCTCCGCGAGGACGATGCGCGATCATATTGAGCGCGCGGCGCGGCGTGCAACCGCGTCAGGTCGTGTACTCGGCGTTGATCCGCACGTAGTCGTAGCTGAGATCGCAGGTGAGGATCGTCGCGCGCGCGGCGCCGATACGCAGGTCGAGCGTCACTGCGAATTCGCGCGCACGCATCTTTTCCTGTGCCGCAGCCAGCGCCGCGACGATAAGCGCGCCGCGCGCCGCCACTTTCACTCCGCCGATCGAGAGGGTCAATTTATCGGATTCAACCGCCGCGCCCGAAGAACCTGCCGCCATCAGGATTCGCCCGACGTTGGGGTCGCATCCGAAAAACGCGGTCTTGACCAGCGGCGAGTTCGCGATCTGCCGGGCGCATCGCTCGGCATCGGCGGAATTGCGCGCGCCGCGAACCTGGACCTCGACCAGCTTGGTCGCACCCTCGCCGTCGCGCACCAGCTCGCGCGCTAGCGCAGCGCAGACCGCCGCGATTGCCTGGTTGAACGCGGCCAGATCGCGTCCACGAAGTGGGCGATTGCCGGCGGCGCCGCTCGCCATCACGATCACCGTATCGTTGGTGGACATGTCGCCGTCCACGGTGATCGCGTTGAAGCTCGTCGGCAGCGCGAGCTTGAGCGCCGCGCGAAGCTGGGCGGCGCTTGCGGCGGCGTCGGTCATCACGTAGCCGAGCATCGTCGCCATATGCGGCGAGATCATCCCGACGCCTTTGACCGCGCCCGCGATTGTGACGTCCGCGCCGCCGATACGCAGCGAGGTTGATGCGGTCTTGGGGCGCGTGTCGGTGGTCATGATCGCGCGCGCAAAATCCGCCAGCCCATCTTCGCTGAGCGCGGCGGCGGCGTCGCGCACGCCAGCGCTGAATTTCGCGAGGTCGTAAAGATGCCCGATGACGCCGGTCGAAGACGGCGCCACCATGCTCGGTGCGCATCCGAGTTCGCGCGCGGTGACGGCGCACGAGTCCCGGGCGAGTTTCAGGCCGGGCTTACCGGTGAAGCTGTTAGCGCATCCGGAGTTGGCGACGATCGCCTGCAGGCGTCCGTCGCGAATTCGGTCTATCGTGACGTAAACCGGAGCGGCTTTGACCTTGTTGGCGCTGAAGACCGCGGCTGCGGGGCAGGGATGCTCGGCCGCGATCAGGCCCAGGTCTTTGGCTCCTGCCTGCGTCTTGAGGCTGGCGCTGACGCCGGCGAAACGGAAGCCGCGCACGCGCGCGGGAGCGAGATCGACCTTCATCGGGAACCTCCGTGCGCCGCACTATACGCGCGCGCGAGCGCGGAGAAAATGAATTCGCCGACCCATCGCGCGCCGGGCGCCGAGCGGTTCCGCACATAATCGCCGCGCCACGCGGGTGTCATTCCGGCGCGTGGACTGCCGCGCGAGGAATCCGGGACGTGAGAGCGCTGCATGTGGCGTTGGCGTGGAGCGTGGTCGCCTCGGGATTTCTCGCCGATGGCTCGGAATGACATTCGGGAGCGTCGCAGACAGCATGGAAAGGAGTCCTCGTTGGTGGCGCGGCGTCGGAACGATGCCGCGCGTCGACGACGATCGAGGTGCCACTGGCACACCTCCCGCCCACTGACCTTTCCGCTGCGGATTGATCTAGAGGATTCGCCGCGCGTAGATGCTTCGTCTGCGGCTCACTTGCCGTGGCAGCGTTTGTATTTTTTGCCTGAGCCGCAGGGGCAGGGGTCGTTGCGGCCGACCTTGTCGGTTTCGCGTTTGGCGGGTTGCGCCGCTTCCTGCTCGGTTTCGCCGCCGTGGCTCATCACGACCCTTTGCGGCTTGGGCTGCTGCTGGATCTGCTGGACGTCTTCCTCTTTGCGCACCTGCACGGAAAAACATTTCTCGACCACGTCCTTCTGCATCACCGACATCAGCGCCTCGAACATCGTGAACCCTTCTTTCTGGTACTCGACCAGCGGGTTCAATTGTCCGTAGCCGCGCAGCCCGATGCCTTCCTTCAGATGGTCCATCGCGAGCAGATGATCTTTCCATAACGAATCGAGCGTCTGCAGCATCACGATCTTTTCGATTTGCCGCATCACCGGAACGGTGAACTCGCCCTCGCGGGTTTCGTACAGTGCGTGTACGCGTTCCTGCGCGACTTCGATCAGGTCTTCGGCCGAATCGATCGGGTTGCCCTCGGGTCCGCTCGCGAGCGTGAAGCCGGGACGAAATTTGAACTGCTGGAAGAAAGCGTCGTCGATCGCTTTCCAGTCCCAGTCCTTCGGATCCTTGTCGGTGTCGCAGTGCGCGGCGGCGATATCCTCGACCAGCTGGTCGCACATGTCGAGGACGTCGTCTTTGAGCGGCGCGCCGGACAGCAGCTCCTTGCGGCGTCCGTAGATCACCTCGCGCTGCTTGTTCATCACGTCGTCGTATTCGAGCAGATGCTTGCGGATGTCGAAGTTATGGCCTTCGACTTTTTCCTGCGCGTTGGCGATCGCGCGGGAGATCCATCGATGCTCGATCGGCACGCCGTCGTCCATGCCGATTCGGGTCATCAGGCCTTTGAGGCGATCGGCGCCGAAGATGCGCAGGAGATCGTCTTCGAGCGACATGTAGAAGCGCGAGGAGCCGGGGTCGCCCTGGCGGCCGGAACGTCCGCGCAGCTGATTGTCGATACGGCGCGATTCGTGGCGCTCGGTGCCAAGAATATGCAGTCCTCCGGCGGCGAGAACCTGTTCGCGTTCGCCGGCGCATTGCTCCTTGTACTTTGCCAGAGCCTCGGCAAACTTCGGATCGTTCGGATCGCGAGTGCCGGTCTCGGCGGCGGCCATGAACTCGGGATTTCCGCCGAGGACGATATCGGTGCCGCGGCCCGCCATGTTGGTCGAAATCGTCACGCCGCCGTAGCGCCCGGCCTGCGCGACGATCTCGGCCTCGCGTTCGTGATTCTTGGCGTTGAGCACGAAATGCTTGACCGCGGTCTTTTTTAGTTTTTCGGCGACACGTTCGGACTTTTCGATTGACACGGTGCCGACCAGCACCGGCTGTCCGCGTCCGTTTAGTTCCTTGATTTCTTCGATCACGGCGTCGAACTTCTCGTCCTCGGTTTTGTATACGACGTCGTGATTGTCCTTGCGGATCATCGGCATGTTGGTCGGCACGACCACGACTTCGAGCCCGTAGATTTCGCGGAACTCGACCGACTCGGTGTCGGCGGTTCCGGTCATCCCGGAGAGCTTTTTGTACATGCGGAAATAATTCTGGAAGGTGATCGTCGCTAGGGTCTGGTTCTCGGACTCGATCTTGACGTTTTCCTTGGCCTCGACCGCCTGATGCAGCCCGTCGCTCCATCGCCGCCCCGGCATCAGACGTCCGGTGAACTCATCGACGATAACCACTTCACCGTCTTTCACCACGTAGTCGACGTCGCGCTTGAACAGGGTGTGCGCGCGCAGACCCTGGTTGCAGTGATGCAGCAGCAGGATGTTACGCGGGTCGTACAGGTTCTCGACTCCGAGCAGCTTCTCGACGCGGGTAACGCCGTCTTCGGTCAGCGAGACCGTGCGCATCTTTTCGTCGATCGTGTAGTCGTCTTCGGCTTTGAGGCGCGGGATTACGCGATCGACGATGTAGTACGTGTCGGTCGATTCTTCGGACGCGCCCGAGATGATAAGCGGCGTGCGCGCCTCATCGATCAGGATCGAATCAACCTCGTCCACGATCGCGAAGTTATGCGCGCGCTGGACGTATTCCTCGAGGTTGAACTTCATGTTGTCGCGCAGGTAGTCGAAGCCGAACTCGTTGTTCTGGCCGTAGGTAATATCGGCCATGTAGGCGAGTTTGCGCTCCTGGTCGGTGACGCCGTGAACGATCACGCCGACGGTGAGGCCAAGGTAGCCGAATACGCGCCCCATCCATTCGGAGTCGCGCCGGGCCAGATAATCGTTGACCGTCACGACGTGGACGCCGCGTCCGCTGAGCGCGTTGAGCACGGCGGGGAGTGTGGCGACAAGGGTCTTGCCCTCGCCGGTCTTCATCTCGGCGATTCGCCCCGAATGCAGGACCATCCCGCCGATCAACTGGACGTCGAAATGGCGCTGGCCGAGGACGCGCTTGGCGGCCTCGCGCACGATCGCGAAGACCTCAGGCAGGACGTCGTCGAGGCGGTCGGCGCGCTGCTCGTCGTCCTCGATCGCGCTGACCTCGGCCTTGAGCTCGGCGATTCGCGCGCGCATTTCGTCCTGGCTCTTCTTTTCGATCTCGGGTTCGAGGCGATTGACTGCCTCGACGTCGGGTCTGAGCCGTTTGATTTCGCGGTCGTTCTTCGAGCCGAAGAACTTCCGCCCAATTCCGGTAAGAGCTGATGCCATCTTTGATGTTGCTGTATCCGGGAATCCGCGATCGCCGTCGTGCGCGGCGCGGTGAGAGTCTCCGTTAGGTTTATATCCGTCCTATTCTACTCTGATTCGGGCGTTTGGGGGGAGATGCGCCACAAGAAGAATGGAAATAACTTTTCGAGCCAGGTCAGCGTTCGATTCGGACTGCGGACTCGACCTCGGGCCCGAAGAAGCTGCGTCCCACGCGGATAAATCGTTCGGGAGACTCGGTCACAAAAAAGCTTTGCCGGCCCGCGCCGCGTCCGCGCGCAAGACCGAGCGCCGCGAGTTGCGCGCGAACCGCCTCCGCAGTGGCCAACGCCGAATCGACTACGCGCACTCCGCGTCCCAGCACCTGCTCGAACATCCGGAGCAGAAGAGGATAGTGGGTGCATCCGAGCAGCAGCGTGTCGATACCGCTGCGCTTCAAGCTTTCCAGGTAGAACGCGACAGTGCGTTGCGCGACTTCGTTATCGACCCATCCTTCTTCCGCCAGCGGCACCAGCAGCGGGCAAGCGCGCGTGTAGATTTCCGCCTCGGGGCGAAGCCGCTGGATCGTGCGCGTGTATGCGCCCGACGCAATCGTCGCCTCGGTGCCGATTACGCCGATCTTGCCCGAGCGCGTCGCGCGGACCGCTGCGCGCGCGCCCGGCTCGATCACGCCGACGACGGGAATCATCGTGGCGCCCGCAATTTCTTCGAGCGCGACGGCGCTGGAGGTGTTGCACGCGACCACCAGCAGCTTGATTCCCTTGGCGAGCAGAAACTCGCTGTTCTCGCGCGAGTAGCGCTTGATCACCTCGTTCGATTTGGTGCCGTACGGCAGCCGCGCGGTATCGCCAAGGTAGATGAATTCCTCCGACGGCATCGCGTTCACCAGCGCCCGCAGAACCGTCAGCCCGCCGATTCCCGAATCGAAAACTCCGATCGCGCGAGCCGCCGCGCCGGACGCGACGCGGCCATTATTGGAAGACGCGCGCTTCGCGCGAGGCTTTGCAGGCATCAGCGGACATCCTGTCCGAGCGCAAGGCGCTCGCCGATCGCCGCTGGGTTCGCGGGCGCGACACCGAAGGCGCGCTCGTGTACGCTAGCCGATTCCATGCACAGGTAGCCGGGAATCTTCGCGCCCGCGCGTGCGAAGCGCTCAGCCAGAGCGCGATAGAGCCTCAGCCGCAAGGGAGTGAATGCGCGCAGGCGGCCGTCGCTCGCGAGCACGTCCTCGCCCAGCAGCATCGGATCATCGGGCCATCGGCGGCGCGCCGCAGCGCGCAACGCAGGTGTCATCCGCAATCCGCCGATACTGAAAAATCCGATTTG
The DNA here is from genome assembly GCA_049281755.1 of Binataceae bacterium (SeqCode). Lineage (GTDB taxonomy): Bacteria > Desulfobacterota > Binatia > Binatales > Binataceae > JBARDN01. The sequence continues at coordinate 711 of JBAPSR010000020.1, read as the reverse complement.
CGCGGCGGGTATCACGTCCAGGACATGGTCGATCAGTTCGCAGTAGTCGCGCTCGGCGCCGTCGTACGCGATCATCGGATCGAAATGAAACGCGATTCGATAGCCCGCATCCAGGACGCGCCGCGCCGCCGCGATTCGAGCGGCGGGATGCGCAGTGCGATGCTCGGAAGTTCGCCAGACCTTTTCGGGCGAAAGCGTCCATGAGACCAGCACCCGCCCGCGCGGATCGAGCGCGAGCAGGTTTTCGATTTCGTCGGTCTTGGTCTTGAGCTCGAGCGTCAGCGTTTCGCGCGCGGCGAAGAAACCGACCAGATCGCGCGTGAGTCCAGTGAGCCGGTCGAAAGCGAGCGAGTCGGCAAGCTCGCCGGTGCCGACGCGGAAATGGCGCTCGGGCGCGGAATGAAGCATCCGCTCGAGCTCCTCGAACGAATCGGTGTAGTTGGAAAAGACCTGGAAGCCGGGATTGTCGGCGACAAATTCCTGCAGGAAGCAGTAGCTGCAATCCATCGGGCAGTTCGACGCGAGGATGATCACCAGGTACCCGCAGCACGCAAAACGCGCGGAACCCGCGGGGCAGCTCATCAGGAAGGGTGCGCGCCGCCGCATCAGGACCATCCGGCGTTTGCCCGCATCAAACGGATCGGCGCCAATCCGAGCGCGCGCGGCTTCGCGGCCGTCGGTCACGTACTCGACCGGCACGCGCTCCGGCAG
>JBAPSR010000019.1:0-2558 GCA_049281755.1 Binataceae bacterium (SeqCode) | reverse complement strand
GCGAGCTTTCCGCCTCAGGCGCCGCGGCGGTCGGCGTGGGTTCGAGCGCGGGCGGAGTCGGCACCGGAAAGACCGACGCGACCTGAGTCGTATCGGCGGTATTCTGCCGGGCCATTTCGTAGCCTGCGATCAGCCCGAGCGCAAACACCGCGCCCGAGAGACCCAGAAGTCCCACCAGAATTAGAACCGCGCCGCCCGCCCTGATTTCGAATCGCATCGCCGCCTCACATCCGCTCCGGCGCACTGACACCGAGGATTCCCAACCCCGCCGCAATCGCGGTCCGCACCAGTCCGGCCAGATAGAGCCGCGCCAGGCTGAGCTCGCGATCGGGTCCGATTATACGATTCGCGGGCTTGTTGTAATAGCGATGGAACTCGGCGGCGAGCTCGAGCAGGTAGAACGATATGCGATGCGGCTCGAGCGCCTCGGCCGCGCCGGACATCACCGCGGGCATCCCGACCGCGCGTTTGGCGAGCTCGAGTTCCTCGGCCGAGAGCAGCGCAAGATCGATGGCGTTAGTGTCGGCAGGCAGCGCGAGGCCCCCCTTCTCGCCTTCGCGGAAAATGCTCGCCAGGCGCGCGTGCGCGTATTGCACATAGAACACCGGATTTTCCGGCGCCTGCTTTTTGGCGAGTTCGAGGTCGAAATCGAGCTGGCTGTCGGATTTGCGGAACAGGAAAAAGAACCGCACCACGTCGGCACCAACCTCGTCGATCAGCTCGTCGAGCGTGACGTAGGTCGCCTTGCGGGTGGACATTTTGATTTTCTCGCCGCCGCGCGTCAGCGTAACGAACTGGTAGATAATCGCGCGAATTGTCGAGGTGTCGTGGCCGAGCGCCTTGACTGCCGCGATCACCTGCTGATGCTCGGCGATATGATCCGCGCCGAAAATATCGACGATCAAATCGAAGCCGCGCTCGAGTTTTTCGATATGGTAGGCGATATCCGGCGTGCGGTAGGTCGGCTCATGCTCCGCTCCCGAGCGCACCAGCACCTCGTCCTTGGGCAGGCCGATCGGCGCGCCGCGCAGCCATACCGCGCCGTCGCGTTCGGCCAGAAGCTCGCGCACACGTAAATCGTCGAGTACACGCTCGACCCGGCCCGACTTCATCAGCTCGAGCTCGTTCTTGAACAAGTCAAAACGAATTCCCAACCGTTCGCAGGTATGCAGGATGTCAGCGAAGATCGCCTTGACCGCCGCGGCGCGAAACAACTCGCGATCCTCGGTCTCGGCCAGATGGTCGCCGTGGCGCTCGCGCAGCTCCTTTGCGATATCGCGGATATATTCGCCCTGGTAGCCGTCTTCGGGGAGCGTCGCTTCGATCCCCAGTTCCTGCAGGTAGCGCACGCGCACCGACTCGCCGAGCAACTTCATTTGGCGGCCGCCGTCGTTGAAATAATATTCGCGAGTCACGACGAAGCCCGCCGACTCGAACAGCCGCGCGATCGTGTCGCCGAGCACGGCATTGCGCCCGTGCCCGACAGTCACCGGGCCGGTGGGATTCGCGGAGAGAAATTCGACCTGCACGCGATCGCCCGCGCCCGGACCAAGCTCCCACTTGTGCGGACGAAAGTAGGCGGCACCCTCACCCACCGCGCGCCTGATCTCGCCATGCCAGTACGCGGGCGCCATCCGGAAGTTGATAAATCCGGGACCCGCGATTCCAACCTCCGCGATTTCCGGCGGCAGCTCGATCGCGTCCTTGATCGCCGCCGCGATCGCTCGCGGCACTTTGCCCTCGGCCCGCGCCATCGTCATCGCGACGTTCGACGCGATATCGCCGTGCGCGGAATCTTTGGGCGCTTCGATTCCGATCGTGGACGGCGCGGAGGCAAGCAGGCCTTTCGAGCGCGCCCGCTCGATTGCGGCGCTCAAGCACGAAACTACAATTTCCTTCATCTCAGGATTGCCGATCTGGTTGCCGTTCGGATGTGGTGCAATCGTGCCAGATACGAAGCGCCATGTTAAGCCGCCTGCGGCGAGGTCGGATGATCTGTTCCAAGCGAGGTTGTTCCATAGTTTTTGCCGCGCGTTTACGAGACCTCGATGCTCCAGGTCAACGCGCCTGATGCAGTGGCGGATCGATCGAGATCGCTGGCGATGCCGAGCGTGTGGAAAACGACGTTTCCGTGGTGGGTTCGCTCCGGGAATTTTCGATCTTGAAGTCACAAATTGTATTGAAAAATACTGAGAAATTTGTCTCTGGGCGATAGTTCGTTCCATCTATTCTTATTTTGCGAAACTCAGGTTCCGGTGGTGAAATGTCGGCGAGCTCGGTATCGCGAGGCGACGGCGGCAGACAACTGATGGGCGGAAAATAATCTGGCAGGATCTTCATCCACTCCATTCTACACAGAGCGGTTGCGCGCATAAGGCTGAACCGTTCAGCCATGAACAAACCTGGCAAAAACCCGAACGAGTGTTAGGGCGGCGAAGGGGTTAAGAAAAATGCCGCTTCGCGCGCGGAAACGACGCTGCGCGTAGGCCGGCGAGACGTCGGCCGCAACGGGCGCAACAGAGATTTTGAGCAAGGATGCGCTTGCGAGCACGTGCCGC
>JBAPSR010000018.1:0-9703 GCA_049281755.1 Binataceae bacterium (SeqCode) | reverse complement strand
GGCGCTTTCAGTGGTCAGACTCTTGTTATCCATGCCGTCAGTTATCACGACAATCGCACGGCTCGGATAGCTTGCGGACTTCTGCTGATAGTCGATCGCTGTCGAGATCGAATCGTATAGCGCGGTTTCGCCACTGGCGCGAAGTTGAGAGAGTCCCTGCACTGCCGCTTGGTGGTCAGCGGCAAAGGGCACCAGAAGGTACGGGCGATCCGAGAACGCGTACATCGCGACTTCGTCGCACGGATTGAGCTTGGTGAGAAAATCGCCGAGCGCGTTTTCAACCACCGGCAGTTTTGGCTTCATGCTTCCGGAGGTATCGATAACCAACACCACCGATTCGGGCGCGGCGCCATCGTCGGGATGGAAGTACACGATCGGATATTGAGTTGCTCTCAAAGCCGCCTGAAAATCCGCCTGGCTTAAGCCTGTGACCGACTGATGCGCCGCATCGGTGACGTTCACATTTACAAGCGTGAATCCGGGCCGGCTCGCGAGGTCGCGCGGGACGCTCGCGGCAGCGGGACACACCCTGGCAGGCGCCGCAGTTGCAGGTGCAGGGTACACATAGCCGGGCAAGGAGCCGGGAGCGCCCTGCGTTCCCGCGCATCCGGCGCACGCCAGAATCGCCGCGATCGAAATCATTTTGTGGATCGGCCGTAATCGCACCTGCGTACTCCTTAAGATTGCGGCGATTGCGTGGCGATCACGCGCGTCGTCACCACGGCGTCGGGATGGTTGGGCACGGCGACGGTCACGCTCGACGCGGAGGTCCCCGGTGGCAAGACGATGCCGAGCGAGTATCCCTGGCCGAGCGCCGCGCCGATCGATCCGAGCGCTTTGCCGAATGCGCCGCTGTCGTCTTTGTCCCCCAGCCTCGGCACGATAAAGGCCTGCCCGCCGGATGCGTCAGCGAGGCTGTTGATCGCCTTCGCATCAACGCGCTCGATATCACCAGCGCCGAGCACCAGGGGGCCGATCGCTATGTTCTGTCCCTGAAGCTGTGGATTGGGATCCCCGATTCCAATCAGAAACATCCGCAAGGCGCTTGATTTGCTCTTCGCGACGAGATTGGCCTCCGTCATCTTGCTCTCGTTATCCATCCCATCGGTGATCACGATTACGACGCGGTTCGGATAGTGAGCCGAGGTTTGTTCGAGGTCGATTGCCTTGGCGATCGAATCATACAGCGCGGTTTCGCCGTTCGCCTTCAGCAGAGCAAGTTTCTGCACCGCGGCTTGATGGTCTGTGGTGAAGGGCTGGAGCAGGTAGGTGCGATCCGAGAACGCGAATACCGCGACTTCATCGCACGGATAGAGCTTGCCCAGAAAATCGGCGAGCGCGCCGCGAACGATTGGGAGCTTGGGCTTCATGCTGCCGGAGGTATCGATCACCAGCGCGATCGATTCAGGAGCCGCGCCGTCGTGATGAAAAAACGCGATCGGAAAGGCCATCGCCTTCGCATAGGTCTCGAAGTCGGCTTGCTTCAATCCGCCCATCGGCTGGTGGTCGGCATCGGCGACGTTCACGTTGAGCATCGCGAAGCCCGGTTTCGCCGCAAGATCCTTGGGCGCCGCCGGCATCGGGCACAGGTTCAGAACTGGCGGCGTCGACGGTGCGGGAGGTAGCTCCCCTCCCGAGGGACGTTGAGTTCCCGCGCATCCGGCGCAGGCCAGAATTGCCGCGATCGAAACCAGTCCGCAGATGCCACGTAATCGCACCGATGCGCTCCTTTTGCTGATGACGCAGTGTGGAATGGATTACCACACTCTGACTAGCGCGCGGTAGCAATGTTTCGACTGCATCAAGGCGGCTTGATTAGCGCGCCGGTCGGGCCACAATCTTAACCATGGATAGTGCTCAAGTTATGGTCGCGCGGCGCGCGCCCGCGACCTGGAACGAGTTCCTCTTCTCGCGCAAGGGCGATCTGACGCTCGCCGTCTCCGCCCTCGGCTATATCGTCGGCTGGATCATCCTGCGCTTCACCACGCTTACGATCGCGGGCGAGGTCGTGCGCGCGATGGGCGAGGCGGCTCTGATCGGCGGGCTATGCGACTATATCGCGCTCAAGATGATCTTCGAGCGGCGATGGTACCTGCCCAACTCGGGCGTGCTGCCGCGAAACCGGGTCAAGCTGATCGACGGAATCGCGGTGACGATCGAAAAGGAATGGCTCACGCCCGAGATGATCGGGCGCAAGCTGGGCGAGATGGACCTGGTCGCGCGCGCGGGCGCCTATCTGACCGAAGTGAAAATCGACGAGGTGCTGGGCAGCGAAGCGGTCGGACATGTGATGGATCGCGTGACCGCCGCGCTTGAATCCGAACAGGCGCTGGAGCGGCTCGACGCGATCCTGCGCAAGGTGCTGCCGAAGACCTTCACCCGGATTTACGCCGCGCTGAACCGCGTCGGCGTGCGCTCGCTGAGCTCGCGGATCGTCGCGAACCTGCGGCATCGATTACCCGAGCTGCGCGACGATCCCGAGCTGATGAGCACGCTCGAGGGCGCGGTTCACGAGCTCGGCGCCGAGCTCGAAAAGCCCGCCAGCTTCGCGCACGAGAAAGCCAGCGCGATGATGGCGGCGATGGTGCGCCGCGCGGTCGAGGCGAGCCGCGGGCAGATCACGCAGATGGTCAAGGACAACCTGGCGCGGCTGACCGACGATCAGATCAGGTTTCAGATCGAGACCAAGACGCGGACGCATCTGGACTGGATTCGCGTCAACGGCGGAATTTTCGGCGCGCTGTTCGGTCTATGCTTCGAGCTCTCGCGCCTGCTCGCGCTCCACGGCCCGGCGATCCTCGCGCGCTTGCAGGCGGGGATGTAGGAAAAGCCGGGAGCGCCAATCTCCCGATTGGCGTGCGCGCGGGCACAAGCCGCCAATCAGGAGATTGGCGTTCTCACCGCGCCCCTACGAAGGAGAGCAACAAAATGATTGCCGCGCAAAGGAGGTTTGCCAAATCCTCCCCCGTTGTCCGACACGGGGGAGGACGAAGGAGGGGGTGCAGGATTTTTCCTGTGCGCCGATCATCGCAACGCGGACGGGCGCTGCAGGTACGCGCTCGCGATCGCTCCCGGATGATTTTGGACTGCAACGCTCGGAAGCATGGCGGGCGTCGACCCGTTCGGAGGCAAGAGCACGCCGATCTCGTAGTCACGTCCTAGCTGTCGTTTGATTTTGATGATGGCCTCATCCAGGTCACTGGCCGTGCCACGATAATCAAAGCCTATCGTTTTCACGATGAACGCCTCGCCATCGGCAGCGGCTGCGAACTTATCCAAACTCTCGGCGTCGACGCGGTCAATATCGTGGCTTCCGAATACGAGTGGACCTATCCGGGCAGGCTCTCTTGGTTCCGCATTAGAATCACCGATAGCGATTAGGTAGAGCCGTGCGCCACTGTCCCGGACCTTCGCGAGCGTTGCCGCAATAGTCGCCTTGCTCCGGTCGTCCACGCGGTCGGTGAGTACGACGATCGCGCGATCGGAATATCGAGCATTCGTCCGTGCGTAATTGCTCGCCGCGCCGATCGCGTCGTACATCGCGGTTCCTCCGATCGTCGCCAAACCGAAAATTTTTTCGATCACCTGGCCACGATCGGTGGTGAAGCCCTGCACGAGATTTGGCGTGTCGCCGAATTCAAATACCGTAACTTCTTCGCACCCGAACGTAGTCGGCAAAAGCAGACCGACTAATCCGTCCCTCGCCAAGTCCAGCTTGGTCCGCATGCTGTCCGAAGTATCGATGACCAGAATGATCGAAACTGGCGCGAGGCGAGTATCGTCGCGGAAATATTCGATTGGCAGCGCCTGGGCGCCGGAAGAAACAACAAAATCAGTCCGCTTGAGCCCATGGATGGGCTTACCGGCCTGATCGATTACCGTCGCGCCGAGCTGAGTGTAGCCGGGCTGGGAAGAGATTGCCGCGTCGGGTTCACCGGGGTCGGCGCACGGGTTCGGCGCCGGCGCTGCCGCAAGAGGAGCGACTGCTGCCGGTGCCGACGCTCTGGATTGCGTATTGGAGCATCCGCTCGCGGCCAATACGAATGCGAACGCTATCGAGCCGCAAATTACGGCCGTGTAACTGCCAGTCAACGTCGTGCAGTTCCCCCTCGTATCCGACATCTACGCGAGGACGCACGCTCCGATCAACTCCGTGGTCGCTCGCGATCCGCAAGCACGCGAAGGATGCGGGCGCAGCGCCGTGCGCGGAAGAAACCCTGCACCCCCTCTTTAATCCTCCCCCGTGTCAGACAACGGGGGAGGAATCGAGCCTTTCTTTAGCCCTTCTTTTTGCCTTGCGGGGCGGGGGCGGGTGCTTCTTCTGGCGGCTCTTCTTCTTCGGCAGCGGCTTCGGGCAGGACTACCGGCTTGACCGCCAGCTTCTCGCGGATCTTCGCCTCGATCTCGTCGGCCAGGTGCGGATTCGCCTTGAGCAGATCGCGCGCGTTCTCGCGTCCTTGTCCGATTCGCTCGCCGTTGTAGGAATACCATGCTCCGAGTTTTTCGATCACGTTCATGTCGGCGCCGATATCGACCAGCTCGCCCTCTTTGGAGATTCCCGAACCGTACAGGATGTCGAACTCGGCCTCGCGAAACGGAGGCGCGACCTTGTTCTTCACTACCTTGGTCTTGGTGCGCGAGCCGATCACCTCGGTCGCCGATTTGATCGTGCCGATGCGCCGGATGTCGATTCGCACCGAGGCGTAGAACTTGAGCGCGTTGCCGCCGGTGGTCGTTTCCGGATTCCCGAACATCACGCCGATCTTCATCCGGATCTGGTTGATGAACACCACGATGGTGCGCGAGCGCGAGATGATCGAGGTGAGCTTGCGCAGCGCCTGCGACATCAGGCGCGCCTGCAAGCCCATCTGCGGCTCGCCCATCTCGCCTTCGATCTCCGCGCGCGGAACCAGTGCGGCGACCGAGTCGATCACCAGCACGTCGATCGCGCCCGACTGCACCAGAGTCTCGCAGATCTCGAGCGCCTGCTCGCCGTTGTCGGGCTGCGAGATGAGCAGGTCTTCGACCTTGACCCCGAGCTTGCGCGCGTAAGCGGCGTCGAGTGCGTGCTCGGCGTCGATAAACGCGCAGGTGCCGCCGCGCTTTTGCGCTTCGGCGATACACTCGAGCGCGAGCGTGGTCTTGCCCGAGGACTCGGGGCCGTAGATCTCGACCACGCGCCCGCGCGGCAATCCGCCTACTCCCAGGGCGATATCAAGTCCGAGCGAGCCGGTAGGCACGACCGCGATATCCTGCGCGATCGCCTGCTCGCCGAGCTTCATGATCGAGCCCTTGCCGAACTGTTTTTCAATCTGGCTCAGCGCCAAATCGAGCGCCTTGCTTTTGATCTCCTGCGCCATCGATTAAGTCCCCGCTTGTTTCAAGCCGAAAGAATTTTCGCTCGTGCGAATCTTGCCACAAACGCGCGCTAATAGCGCTAGGCGCGCATCGGGGGCAATCCACAGACTGTGCGTCAATACTGAATTGCTAATTTCCAGCGCGGCCCCAGGCCTCGATCAGGCGCTCGAAGGCGCGCTTCAATTCCGGATCGCGAATCGGCGGAAGCTCGAACGCGTAGCGCGTCGGACGCGGTACCGCGCGCAGCTTCGGCGGGTTTCTGCGCGACAGGCGTCCGGCGATAAAACGGATGTCGCGCACGATGTCGTCGCCGACAGTCTCGCGCACGCGCGCCAGGATCTGCGCCTTCATCAGATTCAATTCCTGAATCCACATCGCGCCGGAAACTTTAATCACAGCGGTGTGGAACTTGAGCGACACCACCTCGGTGCGCCGCGCGATCGTCTCGCCGGCGATCTCCGGCCATGCGCGAATCAGGCGGCCGAGTCCGAACTCGCCTTCGATATCCAGACGATCGAGAATCGGCTGTAGGGCCGATGCGATCGTGACCAGCGGACGCGAACGTTTCGATGCCATCGCGGGTTTACGATAGCGCGGATCAATCCAGCCTGAAATGACGCGCTAAAATACGCCTATCTGATCGCTAATAGCTCGCTAATAGCGCGCTATTCACGCACTGTCGGCGAAGTAGCCACGCTAATCTCAAGCGACCCGGATCGAAAGCGGAACTACGCGGGCGAAGGGTTTACGAAATGTTATCCACAGCCTAATATATGGGTTGTGCACAAGGTCTTCCACACTACCGGTTGCGCTTTCGCGCTTGACATCCACCCAGGCGAGAGCGCATATTTTCGCCCACGCCGCTGGATGGTTCAGCCCTATATGTGGTGGTCCCAAGGGCATCCGGCGGCGATTTAGCCCAACGGGCTGGGGGCAGTTTTTAACAGGCACGCAAAGAGGCGGAGGTGGGGCCGATGGCGGGTGGAGCGGTCGACTTGGATAAGATGGGAAACAAAGCTACAGAGCGCAATCAACAGCCCCAAGGACAGCAGATTGCGCGCAATCCGCTAGCGCTCGAGCGCTTCTTCACCAAGCCCGGCGTCGACCCGATGAGCGAGGTCGAGTGGGAGCTGCGCAGCGCGGTTATTTCGGGCGAAGACGGACGCGTGGTCTTCGAGCAGCGCGACGTCGAGGTGCCGCGCTTCTGGTCGCAGACCGCCACCAACGTTGTCGTATCGAAATATTTCCGCGGCCCGCTCGGCAGTCCGCAGCGCGAGCGTTCGGTCCGCCAGCTAATCGGACGCGTGGTCGATACGATGAGCCTGTGGGGCGACCGCCAGGGCTACTTCGCCTCGACCGACGTGCGCGACACCTTCAAGGCCGAGCTGACGCATCTGCTGCTCAACCAGATGGCGTCGTTCAACAGCCCGGTCTATTTCAACGTCGGTATCGAACCCAAACCGCAATGCTCGGCCTGCTTTATTTTGAAGGTCGATGACAACATGGATTCGATCCTCGGCTGGTACCGCAACGAGGGAATGATCTTCAAGGGCGGCTCGGGCTCGGGCGTGAATCTTTCTGCTCTGCGCGGCTCGCACGAGAAGCTCTCGTCGGGCGGCACGGCGTCGGGGCCGCTGTCTTTCATGAAGGCTGCCGATGCGTCCGCGGGCGTGATCAAGTCGGGCGGCAAGACCCGGCGCGCGGCCAAGATGGTGGTGCTCAACGTCGATCATCCGGACGTCGAGGACTTCATCAAGTGCAAAGTCGAAGAGGAAAAGAAGGCGTGGGCGCTGATCGACGCGGGCTATGACGGCTCGCTCGACGGACCCGCCTACGGCTCGGTGTTTTTTCAGAATGCGAACAACTCGGTGCGTGTGACCGACGACTTCATGCGCGCCGTGAGCGACGATTCCGCGTGGCACACCAAGTTCGTGCGCAGCGGTGAGACCGCGGGCGAATATCGCGCGCGCGATCTGCTCAAGATGATCGCGGAAGCGGCGCACGCCTGCGGCGACCCCGGGATGCAGTTCGACACCACGATCAACACCTGGCATACCTGCCCGGCCTCGGGACGGATCAACGCCTCGAATCCGTGCAGCGAGTACATGCATCTGGACAACTCGGCGTGCAATCTTTCGTCGCTCAACCTGATGAAGTTTATCGACGAGCGCGGCGAGTTCGACGTGCGCGCGTTCCGCCATGCGGTGGACGTGATGATCACGGCGCAGGACATTATCGTCGATAACTCGTCGTACCCGACCGAAGAGATCGGCGCCAACGCGCACGCGTACCGCGAGCTCGGACTTGGCTACGCCAACTTGGGCGCGCTGCTGATGGCGCTCGGGATGCCGTACGATTCCGATCAGGGCCGCAGCTACGCCGCCGCGATCACGGCGTTGATGACCGGCGAGGCGTACCTGCAATCGGGACGATTGGCGGGGCAGATCGGCCCGTTCCAGGGCTACGCGCCAAATCGCGACGCGATGCTCAAGGTTATCGAGCGGCATCGCAGTTACGCCTACAAGCTCGAACCCTCTTATGTGCCGCTCGATCTGCTGGGAGCAGCGCGCGATGCCTGGGACGAGGCGCTGACGGCGGGCCAAAGCGCGGGCTATCGCAACTCGCAGGCCACGGTTATCGCGCCGACCGGCACGATCGCCTTTATGATGGATTGCGACACCACCGGAATCGAGCCGGATATCGCACTGGTCAAGTACAAGAAGCTGGTCGGCGGCGGGATGCTCAAGATCGTAAACGGCACGGTCCCGCGCGCGCTCAAGCGCCTGGGCTACGACTCGAAGGAAGTGCAGGAGATCGTCGAGTACCTGGACGAGCAGGAGACGATCGAAGGCGCGCCAGCGCTGGCCGATGCGCATCTGCCGGTGTTCGATTGCGCATTCAAGCCGCGTTCGGGCTCGCGCACGATCCATTACAACGGGCACATCAAGATGATGGGCGCGGTGCAGCCGTTCATCTCGGGCGCGATCTCGAAGACGATCAACATGCCGACCGACGCCTCGGTCGATGAAGTCGGCGAAGCGTACCTGACAGCGTGGAAGCTGGGGCTCAAAGCGGTCGCGATCTATCGTGACGGCTCGAAGCGGATCCAGCCGCTCAACACCGGCAAGAAGGAAGAGCGCGCCGCCGACGTGGTTCACGCCGCGCAGCAGGTCACCGCGGCCGCGCATGGCGACGAGTTCCATACCCGCCGCCGCAAGCTCAACGACGAGCGCCGCTCGATCACGCACAAGTTCGATATCGCGGGGCACGAGGGCTACATCACCGTCGGCCTGTTCGAGGACGGCACGCCGGGCGAGATCTTCGTGATCATGTCGAAGCAGGGTTCGACGATTTCAGGTCTGATGGATTCGTTCGCGACCGCGATTTCCTACGCGCTGCAATACGGGATGCCGCTGCAGTTCCTGGTGGACAAGTTCGCGCATATCCGCTTCGAGCCGTCGGGCTTCACCAAGAATCCGCAGATTCCGTACGCGAAGTCGATCGTCGATTACCTGTTTCGGTGGATGGCGTCGAAGTTCCTCGATGAGGAAGCCAAGCGCGAAGTCGGAATCGTGGTCGATGAATCGAAGGCCACCGACATCCGCGATGCGCGCGACAACGCGCCCGCTCTGGCCCCGGCTCCGACCGTCGCGAGCCTGCGCGAGGGCAAGGACGCGGGGATGCGCCAGGCGTTCATCAATCAGGCCGACGCGCCGCCGTGTCCGGATTGCGGCTCGATCATGGTGCGCAACGGCGCTTGCTACAAGTGCATGAACTGCGGCGCGACCAGCGGATGCAGCTGAAGAGGTGCGGGGTCATGAGCGATGAGGGCAAGGAAATTCTCGAATCGCAGGCGTTCGGCAGGATCGCACGGCGGCATCGCGCGGACGGACTGCATCTGATCGCGACGGTTGAAGGTGACGAGCGCGAACCGAGCCGCGCGTGGATCGAGTGCGACGAATGCACGGCGGTGTTCGAGCTCGAAGGCCGCGGGGAATGGGCGATAGTCGAAGAGGAAGAAACGGTGTCAACGATTGGTCCTGAATGCGCGCGGCATCCTGCCGCCGCACAGGCCTGACGAGTTTGGGGCTCCGGAGGTTGAGGGGAGTGAGGGCGCTGGAGGATCGGACGGCGGGGACGGGGGCGGACGAAAACTTTGATCCGGTTTCCGGCGCGGCTGGGGAGAATCATCGGGTGATTTTCGGGGAGACTTTGGTCGTCGCGAAATCGGCTTGGTGATTCCTCCGGGGCCCACCCAGAGCGGCGCGAGTGGCGCGCCAAAAGTGTGTGGTGGGGTGGCGGATGTGGTGACGGGGAAGGGCGGTGGCAACACCGCCCTTCCGAT
>JBAPSR010000017.1:0-21632 GCA_049281755.1 Binataceae bacterium (SeqCode) | reverse complement strand
CCGATCATGGTGAGGTCAAGTCGATGCATACCGCTCAGGTCATGCGGGGAAGGGGTGTGGGAGCCGCGATGCTCCGGCACATCATTGCGGCCGCGCGAGCTTGAAGCGCCATCGCGCGGTAGTGTCTCAGGTTCACATTCGGCTTTCGGGCCTGCGCGGAGCTTGTGCGGATCAGGATTCGTGGAGGTCGAGCGACATGTAGACACTATTCGGGTCGAGCACATAGTCGGCGAACGGCGGACACTCCACGAAGCCATGGCTCCTGTATAGTGAGCGCGCCGGCCGATAATAATCCTTTGTGCCTGTCTCGAGGCTAAGGCGGGAGATGCCTCTTACTCGCGCGGCCGCAATGATGTGCCGGAGCATCGCGGCTCCCACACCCCTTCCCCGCATGACCTGAGCGGTATGCATCGACTTGACCTCACCATGATCGGCTGAGAGCCGCTTCAGCGCACCGAATCCCAAGAGCGTTTCATCATCCCAGATCGTCCAAAAGCTGACCTCAGAAGATTGAAGCCCGGCAATGTCCAGAGCGTGCCCGCTCTCGGGAGGCCCGGGCGGAAACGTTGTCAGGTGAATATGCAGAAGATCGACCACGCGCTGGTCGCCCAGGTCGCCTGTATAATCCGCATCATGGAACACCTCACGCGGTTTTCCGGTCAACATAGCGCCGAGGGCGGATGAGCGCTAAGGTCCACTTCCTTCCGGAGCGGCCTGATCCAGTCGCAATTCCAGTACACGGGAATCTTCAACCTGTTCAATCCCTAACCGGCGACGCGCTTGACGCACACTTCAGCGCGGCGTTAAACGGGCGATAGACCCTTCGTGATCGAAGGAGGCCGCCCACGATGATCCCGGATAGAATTTTCTCTGCCGACTCGCACGTGATCGAGCCCGCCGACGTATGGACCGCACGGATGGATCGCCGGTTCGCCGACCGCGCACCGCGCGTGGTCAAGCGCGCAGGCGATCGGGAGGGCGATTTTTTCGTCGCCGAAGGATTGCGTCCCTTTCCGGTGGCGGGCTTCGCCGTGGCCGGTGTCGATCCCAAACACTTCGGCGCCGCGATGGCGGCGGGATATCCGGGCGTGCGCCCGTCGGCGTGGGATCCGGTCGAACGAATCAACGATCAGGAGCGCGACGGCGTGGTCGGCGAGGTCCTCTACCCGAGCCTTGGGATGCGCCTGTTTCAGCTCGAAGATGGCGAGCTGCGCGCCGCGAGCTTTCGCGCGTACAACGATTGGCTGGCCGATTATTGCGCGCATAGTCCGCGGCGCCTGGCGGGAGTGGCGATGATCTCGCTCGACGAGCCGGGCGCGGGAATCGCGGAGCTGGAGCATGCCGCGCACAAAGGGCTTCGCGGCGCGATGATCTGGGGCGCGGCGCCAGCCGAGAAACCTTACGGCGACAGGTCGTACGATCCGTTCTGGGCGGCGGCACAGGACCATGCCCTGCCGATAAGCCTGCATATCTTGACCGAGCGGCGCGGCGGAAGCGATTTCCAAAGCGTGATGAAGGGCTATCCAGCATTGCATCATTCTGTCGAGCGCTCGCTTGCCGAGCTGATTTTCGGCGGTGCGCTGGAGCGGCATCCGCGGCTCAAAATCGTGTCGGTCGAAAACGACATCGGATGGATCGCGCATTTTCTGCAACGGATGGATCATGCGTTCGAGAAGTACCGCTACCTCGAGCGCGACGTGATTCCTAATCCTCCCAGCTTTTATTTCCGCCGCCAGGTTCACGCCACGTTTCAGGACGATCGCGTTGGCGTGATCACGCGCGAGTTTGTCGGCGTCGGCTCACTGATGTGGGCGTCGGATTTTCCGCATTCGGATTCGACCTGGCCCAACTCGCGCGAGGTGATCGCGCGTGACTTCGAAGGCGTGCCCGACAGCGAAATACGGATGATGGTCGCCGACAACGCGGCCGCGCTCTATGGCCTCGGCTGAAGCGCCCGAGCGCGAAGTCGCGCGTATCCGATGGGCTCCGCGGGTACGCCCCGAAAAACTCCGTCGCCTATACGAAAGCGAAGCGCGCGGAATCCTCGACGCGGAGTTGCTCGACGACGTCGGCACCACGCTCTACTGCCGATGCCGCGAAATCCTGATCGTCTCGGACGCCGCCGAAGGCCGCGTCAGGTGCCGTGGCTGCGAGGCGACGATCGCGCGTCGCGGCGATGACAAAAATCAAATGCTCACGTGCCCGAAGTGCGGATGGGAGCGCGCCTGGGGCCACTATCAAAAGAGCTATCGGCATCACGAACTGGTTGGGCGAGGGCTGACGGAAGCCCTGGTTGAGTTCATGCAGCGGTGGGAACAAGCGCGCGCCCCGCGCGAGAAGATGGCGCTGATCGATCGTCTGATTCACGTCTGGCATTGGGAGTCGCGAACCGATCATGCCAAGGGCCGTCCGGCCGCGGTCAACCTGATCGACGGAAGCAGACGGCAGGCGCTGAGATTCCTCGACGATCTAAGCGGTGCTCAGGCCGCCGAGCTCTCGCGTCGTTGACTAAGCATCGCGCTTCGGATTAGCTGAAAATCCGCATCACCAGCAGCATCGGTGGGGCTGTAGCTCAGCTGGGAGAGCGCCTGAATGGCATTCAGGAGGTCGCGCGTTCGATCCGCGTCAGCTCCACCAATAAAATCAATTCTTCTTCGGGCCTTGGACATCCGTACGGTGTGGTCCGGCCGCCTTCGGCAAAACAGGGCGTGATGTATAATACGTTGATCGTCTTGAAAGAAATCTGATGTCCCAAAGTCCTCCACTTTCGCCGCCCGATCTGAACAGCTCCCACTGGGGTGCGTTTGAGGCCGTCGTAGTCGATGGGCGCGTGACGGAAACTCGGGGGTTCTCGAAAGATCCGGATCCCTCGCCTATGCTGCGCTCGATTCCTGATGCGCTGCATCATCGCAGTCGCGTGGCGCGACCCGCGGTGCGCGCCGGATGGCTGGACAACGGGCCGGGCGGTGCATGCGAACGGCGCGGTGCCGATCGCTACATCGAGGTGACTTGGAATCGCGCGCTCGATTTGATTGCGGATGAAATCAGGCGCGTGATTCACGAGCGCGGCAACCAGGCAATTTTCGCCGGGTCATACGGATGGGGCAGTGCCGGACGCTTTCATCATGCGCGGACGCATCTCCAGCGCTTCCTTGGCGGTATCGGAGGATTCAGCGGCGCGCGAGAGACCTACAGCACGGCGGCGGGCGCGGTGCTGGTCAAGAACGTGCTCGGCAGCCTGCACGCGATGCACGGTCCGGGCACCAGTTGGAAAAGTATCGCGGGACATGCCGACCTGGTTGTGATGTTCGGCGGAGTGCCGATTCGCAATACCCAGGTCACGCCGGGCGGGATGGGCGAGCATACGACCCGCGGCTGGCTCGAGCAGGCGAAGGCCGCTGGCGTGGAGTTCTGCAATATCAGTCCGATGCGCGACGACGCGGCGAGCTTCCTCGACGCGGAATGGATCGCGCCGCGGCCGCATAGCGATACGGCGCTGATGCTCGCACTCGCGCACACGCTAATCGTCGAAGGACTGCACGACGCGGACTTCCTCGCGCGCTACTGCGCCGGATTTGGCCGCTTCCGCGACTATCTGCTGGGAGCCGAGGACGGCGTCGCGAAATCGGCCGACTGGGCTGCGGGCTTGAGCGAGATATCCGCCGACAGGATTCGTGGTTTGGCGCGAAGGATGGCGGCGTCGCGAACCTTCATCAACGTCAACTGGTCTTTGCAGCGCAGCGATCACGGCGAGCAGCCGATTTGGTCAGCGATCGCGCTGGCCGCGGTGCTCGGGCAGATTGGATTGCCAGGCGGCGGCTTCGGCTTCGGTTATGGAAGCACGGAAGGTATCGCCGGATTGCAGCAGGAAGCCCCGCTGCCGACCCTGCCGCTTGGCCGCAATCCGATCCACAGCTTCATCCCGGTCGCTCGAATATCGGATCTGCTTCTGAATCCGGGGCAGCCGTTTCAGTACAATGGACAGGACCTCGTCTATCCCGATATCGATCTCGTTTACTGGTGCGGAGGAAATCCGTTTCACCATCATCAGGACCTCAACCGCCTTATCCGCGCATGGCGGCGGCCGGCGACGATCGTCGTTCACGATCCGTGGTGGACCGCGACCGCGCGCCATGCCGATATCGTTTTGCCGACAACTACCACGCTCGAGCGCGACGATATCGGCGCAAGTGCGCGCGACCGGTTCATCATCGCTATGAAGCATGCGATCGCGCCGGTAGGCGAGGCGCGCGACGACTTTGCGATCTTCGATGACCTTGCAGAGCGATTCGGAACTCACGAATCGTTCGCCGAAGGCCGCACTGCAACTCAATGGCTTCGTTATATGTTTGAAGTCGCGCGCGAACGCGCGACCCAACATGGGATGCAGTGGCCGGACTTTGATGAGTTCTGGAGGCGCGGCTACGTCGAGATTCCCGAAGTGCCGGAACCGCACGAGATCTTCGACGAATTCAGGGCCGATCCCGACCGTAATCCGCTGCCGACTCCATCGGGGCGAATCGAAATTTTCTCGGAGAAGATCGCGAGCTATCACTACGCGGATTGTCCCGGACATCCCACCTGGCTGGAACCAGCGGAATGGTTGGGCAGCGCGGCCGTTCGCAAATATCCGCTGCATCTCTTGACCACGCAGCCACAAACGCGGCTCCACGGCCAGATGGATATGGGCCGTGTCAGCCAGCAGAGCAAAGTAGCAGGGCGCGAGCCGATGCGGGTCAACCGGGGTGACGCTGAGGCGCGCGGGATTCGCGATGGCGACGTCGTCCGGGTTTTCAACGATCGCGGCGCGCTTCTGGCGGGAGCGGTTTTGACCGACGATATCCGTCCCGGTGTGATCCAAATTTCGAACGGCGCATGGTTCGACCCGGTCGAGCCGGGCGTGATTGGCAGTCTCGACAAACACGGCAACCCCAACGTGCTGACGCTCGACAAGGGGACCTCCTGCCTGGCGCAGGGCCCAAGCGCGCAAACAACACTTGTCCAAGTCGAGAAATACGTCGGCGAACCTCCGCCGGTCACCGCGTTCGACCCGCCGATCATCAGCGACTCTGACAGCAGCGATCTATAGCGGCGGACATCACAAGACCGGATGACTCTGCTCGCCTGAAGCGATTTTTGTCGACAGCGACGGTCAGAAAGGAATCGACCCGGCACCAGTCGTTGCGGGGACTTCGCTAGAATGAGCCGGGTCGGCTTTCAGCGGATGCTGCTTCAGGTAGGCCAGCATGCTGGCGTTCCAGGCTTTCGGCCACCGCATGTGATGTATCAGGCCGCGCAGCCCCGCGAGGTTGCCGATATCGCTATCGGCCATCTCGTCGGTGCCGCAGGTGCTATCGCACGAAGGTACCTTGATTCCCGAGGAATCGACGACAACGTCGTCGATACTGCCGCCCATCATCCGCACTCGCTCCGCAAACATGCTTGCGTTGGGACAAATACCGCCGATATCGCAAGCATTGCGCACGTGCATCAGCGGCACATCCGGATGGACGACGCGCAGTTGGCCTTTAGAGGAAGCTTCGACCGCTACCGGAATCTGCGGACAGGCGTCAGAGAAGGCGGCGAACGGGTTCGGCGCCGAATAGACCGCGGCCGCCGCGACCCACGGGCGATTCATCGCATACAGCATCGCCATCGCGGCGCCATTGGACCATCCCATTAGATAGATCCGCCGCGAATCGACTATGCCGCTGGAATGCACCTCGGAAATGAAGTGATCGATCGCCCCGGCATCGAGGTTTTCCGGGTAAATCGTACCGGCAACCGTTACGTCGCCGGAGGGACTCATCTGCCGGTACCAGTTGTCCCATCCAAATGCGTTTGCATCGGCGCCGGGATAGAAATGCGAGGTATAACGGCCTTCCGGCGCGAGCAGAATGAAGCCCGGCTGTTTCCCACCGAGGTCTGTCTTGTCGATCAGATCGGTCAACCCCGTGAACATGATCGAGTCAGCGGTTGTTACCGAGCCGTGCAGAAACACGACCATCGGCAGCGGATTCTCCTTGCCGGCATTTGCAGGTTCGTAGAGACAAGCGTATCGCTCATCGCCGCCGGCATCTTTCCATGGGCCGAGAACCGTGCCACGGCGGCAGATCGGAGAATGTCTCGAGAGGAAGCTCGCGAACGTTCCGCGATCCACTTTTGCCGGCGGGTCTCCAAACGGACCGCATGCTGCCGCGCTCGGAGAACCGGCGCAAATAATGATCGCGGCTACAGCGATCAAGACCCTCGAAATCGCTTTCATCGATTCATTTTAGCGGAGCAGTGTGGCGCGCCAAACAGCCACCGCTGAAGAAAAAATCATTATGAGCTTTCGGGCAAAAGCGCGTCACGGGTGGGAAAGCGGGCTGGACGCCGGGCGCTCGCTATGAACGAGCGCCCGGAAAAATGATCCGAGATGTTTTTTAGAGGCCGAAGAAAAGATTTATGCCTTCCGGTGGGGGCGCGGGCTCAGCATAATCCGGATAGCTATAATAGTCCGGCTCGGGCGCGACGTAGTAGTTCGGCGCGGGCGCATAGTAATAGGCAGGCCCCGGGCCACTATAGCCACCTCGAGCATGACCTCTGTCTCCTCCATGCGCCGCGGCGGGACGTCTGCCGCCGCCATGGTCGTCGGCAAACGCCGAGCCAGCCACGGCACCGCAAAGTGCGACGCTGAAGCCGATCGCAATTGCGATCTTGCTAATCCTGGTTAGGGTGAACTTTTCCATGATGACTCTCCGTTCCCCGGAGCGATTCCCGGCGAACCGCCGCGTTCCGGATCGTCGTGCCCGACCTCGCAATTAGTTGCTCGCTTTGGCTGATGCAGTCCGCACGTTGCCACGGAACATCGAATCGGCGGTCTTCTTCTGCGCATCCGACATGGTGTCGTAGAGAGCCTCAAAGGCTGGGACGAATTTGTCCATTCCCTTCTCGTGCTCTCGAATAACCATCTGATAGGATTTGACGGCGTCGATGGCGTTCATCGAGCTCACGTCCTGACCCCTGGCTTTTTGCAGATCGACCATCGTCGTGGCGTTATTGCGCATTACCTTGACGAGGTTGTCCCATGGAGCCTGTTGAGCCGCCGTGATGTGGAGCCGGTTGTGCAGTTCCTTGATATGGGCCTCGACTGCCTCGTCGGGGCCGGCGTTGAGCGATGCGGGTTGCGTCGTTGCGGGTGCGGCAGAAGCCTGCGCCAGTACAACAGGTGCGGACGCTGAGGCACTAAAATCGCCCGCGTTGGCGAGTAGGGGGAAAGCGAGAACGAGCGAGCCGAGCAGGGTCGCAACGGCCAGCGTGCGAGAGGGTGAACGCGTGAACGAGATCATAACTTGTGCTCCTAAATTCGTTTGAGGTCGCCTGAGGCCATCCTCGCCACGGCAGAACGTGCGCCTCACCGTGGTTTGTTGCTTCCATTTGGAGAAGCAACCTTTAGACTCCGGCATATCTCGTAGAGCGTCCATAGAGGTTCGCGCGAACAGAGAAAAAGCCCGCCTACTTCGTTCCCATCAGCACCAATTCGCCCTCACGTAGTAAAGGGGGTTCCAGTAGTCGCACTCCCGGGCCGCACTGAACTCCAATCGTTTTCTGTCCGCGTTGCACGATAATTGGGGCATGGTAAGCTCCGCGTGGCCGAAAGCGCGGCGGCTATTCGGCGACAAATCGCTAGGGGGCGGGCGGTCTTATGGCGGAAAAATTCGAGACGAAGAAGCAAGCGATTACCCGTCGCCGTTTCGTGCAGGGTGTCGCCGCCGGTGCTGTCGCCGCGGGGTTTGGCCTGTGGCGATTGCCCGAGCTGGCGAGGGCAGGAACCGCGCCAGCGCCGAGTCTTTCGGGCAATGCCTTTGACCTCACGATCGAGCAAGTGCCGGTGAATTTCACCGGACGCCGGTCCGTCGCGACCGCCGTCAACGGTCTGGTGCCGGGACCGACACTGCGCTGGCGCGAAGGCGACACGGTGACCATCTCGGTTACCAACCATCTGAAAGAGTTCACCTCGATTCATTGGCATGGAATCCGCGCGCCGTCCGATATGGACGGAGTCCCCGGTCTAAGTTTTCCGGGTATCGCGCCTGGACAAAGATTCGTCTACCAGTTTCCAATAAGACAACAAGGTACTTACTGGTACCACAGCCATAGCCGGTTCCAGGAGCAAACTGGTCATTACGGTTCGCTCATAGTTGATCCCTCCGGCGAAGACTTGATCAAATATGATCGCGAGTATGTAATCGTATTCTCAGACTGGACCGACCAGGATCCAGCGACGATTTTCAGCAACCTCAAACATCAGAGTGACTATTATAATTTTCACTCGCGCACGCTAGGCACCTTTTGGTCCGATATCAACCGGGAAGGCCCAGCCGCGGCGATCTCGGATCGTCTGACCTGGGGCCGGATGAATATGAGCCCGACAGATATCCTGGACGTGAGCGGCAACACCTACACATATCTTATCAACGGTCATCCGCCCGGCGCGAACTGGACCGCACTCTATCGCCCGCAAGAGCGGGTACGGCTTAGATTCATCAACGCGTCATCGATGTCCATCTTCGACGTGCGTATTCCCGATTTGCCGATGACGGTAGTTCAGACCGATGGCAACGACGTTGAGCCGGTCACAGTGGACGAATTCAGAATCGCAGTAGCCGAAACCTACGATGTGATCGTACAACCGGAGGAAGAATCAGCCTTCACGATATTCGCTCAGTCGGAAGACCGCACCGGCTATGCGCGCGCTACGTTGGCGCCTCGCGCCGGAATGGCCGCCGCTGTTCCACCGATGGATCCGCGCCCGATGCTCACGATGGTTGATATGGGGATGGGTATGTCCGGAGCGAACATGGCGGGCGTCAACAACATGGGCGGAATGCCCACGCCGAATTCCGGGCAAAGCGCAGAGGGCATGACGGATGCCGCTGGTATGGCGAAGCCGGCGGAAATAAAGGGTGCCTCGGCCGGCGAAATGACTACCCCGTCGGCGTCGATGAAATCGACGGATACTGGATATTCCAGCGAGACTCCGGGGCAGCCCGGCCCTCACGCGAGAATATACCTGCCGCCGCCAATTGCTGCTTCTGGCATCGCGGCGCAGGCGAAGCAGGTCCGCATTCGCGGAGGTCCGGAAGTCGATAACATCGCGATGATGCCGACAGAGCGGCTCTCCGACCCTGGTATTGGATTGAACAACAATGGCCGGCGCGTTTTGACCTATGCCGATCTCCGCGCCCGTTACCGCGGAACTGATCCACGTCCGCCGGACCGCGAGATTGAGCTTCATCTTACCGGCAACATGGAACGCTTCATGTGGGGATTCGATGGGAAAAAGTTTTCCGAAGCGGAGCCGATTCACCTCACTCTTGGAGAACGGGTCAGGTTCGTCTTAATAAACGATACGATGATGGCGCATCCGATCCATTTGCATGGCTTGTGGAGTGAGCTGGAAAATGGCCACGGCGAGTTCCGGCCGTACAAGCATACGATAAATGTAAAACCAGGCGAGAAACTTAGCTATCTGGTCACTGCCGATACGCCAGGCAGGTGGGCGTACCATTGCCATTTGATTTACCACATGGAAGCCGGGATGTTTCGCGTTGTGGTCGTATCATGAGAGTGGCGCGATTCGCGGGGCTGCGCAGGTGTGAGTCAGCACGCGCGATGGTATTTGTCTGGATAATGGGAGCCCTTAGTCTGTTATTGTTTGCTTTGGGAACCGCGCGTGCTCAATCGGATCAGACAAATAGTCAGTTGCCCGCCCCCCAAATGCCTCCGCCCGTGATGGACAGTTCTATTCTCTGGCATTTCTGGTTTGATCAGCTTGAGGGGCGCACCAATGGTCCCGACAACGAATTCCGCTGGGATGGGGAAGGATGGGTCGGGACCGACACGAACAAGCTCTGGCTTAAATCGGAGGGATTCGTGGAAAATGGGAGAGCGTCGGACGGCGACACGGAAGCGTTATACGACCGTCCTATTCCATTCCTCAAGTACTTCGATGCGCAGGCGGGGGTCAGGTATGATCTGGATTCGGGGCCGGGACGAACCTGGGGCGCGATAGGAATGGAGGGGCTGGCGCCTTACTTTTTCGAATTCGCACCGACTTTCTATTTCAGCGACCGAGAACGGTTCGCCGGTCGGGTCGAAGGGTCGTACGATATACTCATTACCAACCGCTTGATTGCGCAGCCGCAATTCGAACTCAACTTTTACAGTGCGCGCGATCCGAGCCGCGGAACGGGGCCTGGCCTGTCGAGCATCGATACCGGCTTGCGTATCCGCTACGAGATCAGCCGGAAAGTCGCGCCGTACATTGGAGTTGCGTACAGTGGTGCGTTCGGGGAAACGGCAACTCTTACGCGCGATGAGGACGGTATCGTAAACGACCCGCGATTCATTTTCGGCGTCCGTGTCTGGTATTGAGAGGCGAGCGAGGATCTTTGGAGAGATATCAGCATGAACGCCGACGAAGATTCTCGCGGCCATGGTCACGGCCATTCTCATCACCACGGCGCCAGCCGCGAGGGCGCCAGGCAGCCTAACGCATTCAATCCGGCGCGTGCCGTGCTTCTCGATGATCCGCGACGGTTTGATTATCTGTCTGTGGAGCAAGTCCTGACGATACTCGATGCTCCTCCCGGCGGCATGGTGGTCGACTTCGGAACCGGTACGGGCACCTATGCGATCGAGATTGCAAAGCGGCGCAGCGATCTGCATATTGTCGCGCTCGACGAACAGCCCGGGATGCTCGAGTTGCTTCACGCAAAGCCGGAGACGCAGCGGCTCGATAATCTGGAACCGATACTCACTGATGAGATTGATCGATTCGCAGGCGTCGCCGATCGAATACTTGCGCTCAACGTATTGCACGAGCTGGGCGACGACGCGCTGAGGCAAATCAAAAGTCTGCTCAAGCCGTCAGGAGCGGTACTGTTTATCGATTGGGATTCGTCGATCGAGCGGCCGGTCGGACCGCCGAAGGATCACACGTACAACGGGGCCGAGGCGCGAACGCGCCTGGAAGGTTTGGGATTTCGAGTCGAATCAGTGATGTCGATGAAATACCATTTTGTCCTCCGAGCGCAGATAGCCAAATCGAGCGTTCCCACGCCAACGGAATAAAACATGATCTGCGGCTCAAGCCCTACTCGCATGGAACCGGAGCCGCAGACCGACCCTCTGCGCAGGTGGCTCTCGGTCCTCGTAGGAAAGGCGCCGGGTGCAATCTCGCGTCTCTCAGCGGCTCGACCGGACAACTGGTACGACATCGGGATGCTCGTCCTCGCGGGTTTGGCGCTCGTTTTTATCTGGGGTGTGACGGAAATCGATTACACCCCGGGCCTTGGATTCCAGATCGTTCCGCGTCAAGCGTACTCGGGCGACGGGCCGCACTATCTGATCATCGTCAATAGTCTGTTATTCGCCCATACCCTGGAAGTGCAGGGCGCATACGACAGAGCAGCGAGAGGAGGCCTGGAGGCGGGAGCGCGAGCGCGCCACAATTTATCGGATCATCACACGGTTCTCGTTAATCGGCGCACGGGAGATCACGGACTGTGGAGGTACTCGATCGCTGGCGTCGTGATTCGCAACCCACGGCCGGAGTTTCAGCGCGGGCCTGACGTGTACGAGGTGCCGGCGCATCCGATTGCCTTCCCTGCGCTGCTGGCGGCTGTGCTAGCGCCATTTCATCCGTCGCTCGACAAGGTC
This sequence comes from Binataceae bacterium (SeqCode), assembly GCA_049281755.1. Classification (GTDB taxonomy): domain Bacteria; phylum Desulfobacterota; class Binatia; order Binatales; family Binataceae; genus JBARDN01. Next base: position 9,926 of record JBAPSR010000017.1, on the reverse strand, counting down.
GAACCGGAAGTCGGAATTGTGCTGGTGTTGCTCGGATGGGCGGGCATACTTGCGACTTATTTGATGGCACGGCGCGGGGGGGTAAGCCGCGGATACGCATTGCTCGCGGCGGGAACGCTGCTGCTGGCGAGTCCGTGGCTGTCGTATTGCCGCGCCTACTTTTCGGAGACCACGATTGGTCTATGTCTGGTGCTTGCAATCTGGTCGTGGAGCGATGATCGGCCGCTGATGGCCGCGTTGTTCGCGGCGGCCGCGGCGATCATAAAACCTTCTTTCGCGGTGGTTGGCGTGGGATTCCTGATCGAAGCGACTCGCGAACGGCGTTTGCGTGACGCGCTGAAGATGGCGGCTGCGCTCGCCGTCTGCGCGCTGGCGTTGGGCGCGTTCAACTATTGGTTGGCCGGAACTCCGCTGATCTCGGGCTCGGAAGCATGGTTTCTCGCAAGCGACCTGGAGCCGCTCCGCGACACTCTGCTGGACCCAGCGCATGGCGTGCTGGTATTCGCGCCGTGGTCGATTTTCGCGGTGTTCGCGATCGCGCATGCGTTCGATCGTTTCGATCCGGACTCTGCGATGCTGCGCCGGATGGCGTGGCCGATGATTCTGTATTTGTTTGTGCTTGCGATCACCGGCTTCGGACCAGGTTTTTGTTACGGACCGCGCTATTGGGTTCCGTTTCTCCCTTGGCTCGCGGTCGCGATGGTGCAGGCGCTGCGCTCAGCCGGGAGCAGAGGACGCGTCGCATGCGCGCTGCTGATAGTGCTCGGGATGGCGATCGCGATTCCAGCCGTGGTGCAATTGCCAAGAATGGAATCGATGCCGCCGTCCGCCGGATGGCACTGGACGGCAGAGTCTGCGTTACCGACTGCGGCATCGGGTCGCCCCGCCAGAAGGCTCGGGATGATCCTTCGGAAATCCTATCGCTGCTGACGTAGCGCTACTGCAGGGTCATATCGACACGCGTGGTCTTGCCCTGATCTTTGATCCCGTCGGCATTCAGCTTGGGTGCGACGAGGAACAGCCGCGCAGGATCGATCTTCGCGCTCAAGTAGGCGCGCACCGCGTTGGCGCGCGCGTCGGCCAGCGCGCGCAAATCGCTATCAGAGGTAGCCGCAAGCATCTGCTTTTTCATCTCGTCCGGCGGCAAAGATTTGTTGAGTCCGAGGAAGTCCGTCGGCTTCTTGAACTTGGCCGCCTTGTACGCGCGCGTCAGGTACTTGTCAGATTCAGTGGGCGCAATCTTGACGCTGTCGAGGTCGCCGCTCGCGCCGGCAGTATCTTTCAGTTTCTGCGCCTTCATCGCTTGATCGATAAGCCCCTCGCGATCGAATGCGGGATCGACGCGTCCTTCTATATTCACCTTCAGGCCGCTCCGCTCCTGGAGTGCCTGGATAAGTGTGTCGAGCCGGGATTTGCTGTCCGCGCTCAGCTCAGCCGAGCCGGGCGCGAACTCGACGTAGGACAAATCCTGCTTGCCGCCGCCGAACGCTGAGCTCAGCAGGCTGAAGGGCGATGTCGCGGCCTTGACGATCAGGTTCATGAACGCGTGCAAGATCACGCTGCCGATACTGAATTGCGGATCCTTGAGCGAGCCTGAGACCGGCACGTCCACATCGATCTCGCCTTTCGAGTTTTTCAGTAGTGACACTGCGAGCCGAATCGGCAAATTGGTCGCGGTCGAGTTCGCAACCCGGTCGCCGAAGGTGAGCTGATCGATGAAGATGTGATTGTCGGCGGTCAGATTGCCCTGATCGAGCAGGTAGTGGACGTTCACCGTGAGCGTGCCCTTGGTGATCGGGTAGCCAGTGTAACGGGTCGAGTAGGCGGTAAGCCCGGTCAATTCGATCCCATCGGCTTTCGCCTTGATATCGATATACGCGGTGGGCGCCAAAGGATTTACCGAACCGCTGATCTCGATCGGTGCGCTGCCGTTGACCTGTCCATGCACTTCGACGTCGGCGGGGCTAGTCGAGCGGGTTCCGAACGCTCCCACCTTTCCCGTGATATCGGTCAGATTTGCGGTGTAGTTCGGCTGAATGAAAAAATCGCTGTAGTCGATCTTGCCGCCCTGCAGCGTAATTCGTCCGAGCGCGATGTCCGCGTTGATCGGCTGCCCGGTCGGCGACGGCGGCGCGGCCTCGGGCGCGGGAGGTTGCTCTTGCGGCTGTGCTTCGGTCAGCGATTTGGGCGCGGCGTTGGGATTCGCGGTGATGTCCTTCAGATTAAGCTTGCCGGTCTGGTTGAGGATGATCCGTGAATAAAAGTCCGAGAGCGCAACCGCGCCAATATGCACCTTGGGCGGACCGGCACCGAAGTCGGCGTCGATTCGGCTAACGCTCAGCGTGCGCCATCGCAGGAACGGCTCGCTGGTCAGCTTGTCGAGCGTCGCCAAGTCTCCGACCGTGATGTCACCACGATACGTGATTCGAAAATCCTTTCGCTCCTGCACCAGGCCTATCGCGCCATTCATCGTAAGGAGCGCGCTCTTGATCGTCGCATTCAAATGGCTGCTGACGTAGGGATCGGCCGGCGAGAGATCCAGGCGTTGCGTGACGACGCGAAGATTGGCTTTGAGCGGTGCGACCGCCGCAGTGCCGGTAACCTTGATGGTGCCGCGCCGGTTGAGCGAACCGTCCAGATCGACGCCGAACGGTTTTGCGAAGTCGCTGGTCACGTCCTTGAGATGGATGTTGAGCGGTGAGAGCGCGATTTTGACCGCTCTGGGAGCCGAGGCGTCTTCAATTTCAGCGTCGGTCTTCTCGATAGCGATCGAAGCGATGCGGAATTGCCAGGGTTTGGCCGACGGCGCCTTGGCCTGCACTGGTTGGCGGCGCTGCCGTTCGCGTTCGACACGTTCGCGCTCGCTCCGTTCCCGCTCCTGCCGTTCGCGCTCGCGCCTTTCGGCTGCGGTCTCGCGGCGGGCACGCGGTGGCGGTGCTGGTTTCGCTAACAGCTCGATCAGACTCAGCTTTCCATCGCGTTCGCGAATCACAGACACGCGGATTCCGTCGGTGCGGATTTCGTTGATCGTAGCCTGACGCGAGGCTAAATCGATCTGCCCGATCGCCACGCTGAGCTTATTCCACTGCAGCGGCTTGTCGCGGCCGTTGGACGTGCTAAGCGCAAAACTGTCGAGCGAAACGCTGGCAGGCTCGGCGTGCACGTTGAAGTTAGACGAAAAATCGGTTTTGACGCTGGCCGTGGCGCTGAGTTTTCCGCCCGTCACCTTGGCTGCAAGGACCGACTGCGCGAAAGCCTGCAACGCGGGCAGATCGATTTGATCGATCGTCACATTGCTGGTGGCCTGCTTGTGCGTGTAGTCAATTCCGCCCTTGACATCGATCGATCCGCCGCCGCCGAGGCTAGCCGTCAGTCCGTAGGATGTCGGCGTGCCGCTGGTCAGGCTGAAGTAGCCGAGCTGCGCGTGAATCGGCGTGATCGACAGGATTGCCGGGGTCGCGCCAGTGTTGTCGGTCACCTTGACCGAGCTTTGCGCCATCTCGAACGAATCGATCGAGACATCGGGCGGAGCGGCCGGCGCGGTGGATGCCGCTTCGACCGCGGTGGCGGCCACCGGTTGCGGCGGCGCGGGGCTGCCGGCGGCGGGAGGATTTGCGCCGCTCAGCGAGGTCAGGTTGATCGTGCCGTCGTGATTGCGCACGACGTTGGCGTTGAGTCCGTCCACCCGGATTTTTCCCAGATGGAATCTTCCTTGTAGCGGCTCGACGTCATCGAGCGTGATCATCGCATGTTGCAGCGCGGCGATTGGCGCGCCACTGGAATCACGCACGTCAAGCTGGTCGATCGCAACCTCGCCGGCAATCGCGATTACGGGACCGGTGTCTTTGGCGACAAAATGCATTTGCAACGCGCACGAAAATGTCCCTTGCGAAATTTTCACTGGCAGATTGCGTGGCACGTAGCCCACGTAGCGCGGGATGTCGAGCCGATGAAGATCCAACTCGACGATCGAATCGCGCGTTGCGCCGAAAGGCTTGCTCTGTCCGCCAATCCGCACCGGGCTTCCGTCCACGTTCATCTGCAAGAGCGGCTGCACGAATATATCGACGTCGCGCGGCAGGTTGGCGACAAACGGAATTCCGACCTCGATGTGATCGATCGTATGCTGCTGCCCAACCACCTGATCGTCCAGATGCAGGTCGCCGTCGGTCAGCTTGATGTTCGAGACCGAAAACCTCTGCGGCTTTGACGGCGTCTGCACCGGCTTTGGCGGTGCTTTCGATTCGAGCAAATCGGAGAAGTTGAAGCGCTGCGGTGCGGTCCGGACGATATGGATTGAAGGATGGTCGAGCGAGAGTTGGCCGACGACCGGCGCGAGTCGAAACAGCGAGCTCCACGCGACTTTCACGTTCAGGTGTCCGAGATCCACGAACGGCTTCTGTGGGTCGGTATCGCCGACATGCAGCCGATCGACATTGAGCCGGAGCGTATAGGGATTGAAACTTATCGCGCCGACCGTGACGGGCCGCTTGATTTGCGCGGCGACCGGTCCAGTCAGGATGTGGCGCAAGAGCGGGGGCACCGCGAAGAAACCCGCGACTCCGTACAGAAAAATTACGATGACAATCGCGATACCGATGCGACGCGCGCGGCGGGTCTGCCCAAACGCCATCGCGCGGGCGAACCATGCTCGGGCGTGCTCTGGAGCGGCCCTAAGGACATCGCGCATCCACGGTACCCCCAATCCGGCATCTGGAGACTGTGACGATGCCGCAAGCCATCGTAGGCAAATACCCGTTTCATAGCCATCGCAGGCCGCTTGGGTCGGATGCGCCACCACTTTCAAAGATCGGCGCGGGCATGCTTTAGATGCTAGATCAGGATAACGCGCCGCCGATCGGACGATGCCGATACGGCAGGCGGAGGGACGACGGCAGTTTCTATGCTTGCGAAGAGTCTTCTAATCGCCAATCGAGGCGAAATAGCAATCCGGATTATCCGCGCGGCCGCTGAACTTGGCATCCGGACCGTTGCGATCTTTTCAGACGACGACGCCGCCTCGCTTCACATCCGAAGAGCCGATGATGCGCGGGCGCTGCGCGGAGTCGGCGTCGCGGCATATCTCGACTCCGAACAGGTCGTCGCGGCGGCGAGAGACGCCGGCTGCGACGCGATCCATCCTGGCTATGGCTTTCTGAGCGAAAATGCGGAGTTTGCGCGCCGATGCGCCGCCGCCGGAATTTGTTTCGTCGGACCGCGCCCGGAAATATTGGAACTGTTTGGCGACAAACTGCAGGCGCGCGCGCTAGCCCAGCGCTGCGCAGTGCCGATCCTGCGCGGCACCACTGCCGCCACCAGTCTTGATGAAGCGCAGAAATTCTTCGCGTCGCTTGGCGAGGGCGCCGCGATCATGATCAAGGCGGTCGCTGGCGGTGGAGGACGCGGGATGCGCGCCGTGCATCGTGCCGCCGATATCGAGCAGGCCTTTGCGCGATGCCAGTCCGAAGCGCGCAGCGCGTTCGGGATCGGCGACGTGTACGTCGAGCAACTGATGCCGCGTGCCCGCCATCTCGAAGTGCAGATCGTCGGCGACGGCTCTGGCGATGTAGTCCACCTCTACGAGCGCGAATGCACGATCCAACGGCGCAATCAAAAGATCCTCGAGATCGCGCCGAGCCCGAGTATCAGCGCCAAAACTCGCGATCGTCTGACAAGCGCGGCCGTGCGGATCGCGCGCGAAGTCCGTTACGACAGCCTAGGTACCTTCGAGTTTTTGCTCGACGCGGCCACGGCGTCCGGGGTTGCGGGCGAGAATGCGGCGTTCGCGTTTATCGAGGCGAATCCGCGCTTGCAAGTCGAGCACACCGTGACTGAAGAGGTCACCGGTGTGGACCTGGTCAAGGTTCAGTTGCAGCTTGCAGGCGGGATGCGGCTGGGCGAGCTCGGGTTGACTCAGGCTGCTATTGCGCCGCCGCGTGGATTCGCTATTCAGGCCCGCATCAACGCCGAGACGATGGCCGCGGACGGCGGTGCGAAGCCCGCAGGCGGGACATTTGGCGCGTTCGAGGTTCCTTCCGGTCCGGGGCTGCGTGTCGATACGTTCGCGTACGCCGGCTACACCACCAATCCCCGCTTCGACTCGCTGATCGCAAAACTGATCGCGCACTCGCCCGCGGGCGATTACTCTGCCGCCGTCGATCGAACTTACCGCGCACTGTGCGAATTCCGGGTCGAAGGTGTCGCGACCAATATCGGATTTCTCCAGAACCTTTTGCGGCATCCGGAGTTCGCTGCGAATCGAACCCATACTCGCTTCATCGAACAGCACGCCGCGGAGCTGACGGGCGCGCAGCCTTCGGCGCATCGCAGGTTGTTCTTCGAGCGCGCTTCAGCGTCGCTTTCGCCAGGCAGAGCCGGGGCCGGAGCAAGGATCGATACTAGCGACCCGCTGGCAGTGCTTCATCATGGAAAATCCGAGGGCCGCGCCTCTGCCGCTGGAGCCTCCACTGACGTCGCGACGGTCGTCGCGCCTGCGCCGCTCGCGCACGAGGTCGAGGGGCCCGAGGGCACGGTCGCAGTCACAGCGCCGATGCAGGGCACTATCGTTTCTATCGATACGCATGAGGGCGACACGGTGCGCCGCGGGCAGCAGCTTCTCGTGATGGAGGCGATGAAGATGGAGCACGTCATCGTCGCACAGGTTAGCGGCATCGTGCGCCAAATCGCGGTCGCAAAGGGCGACGCGGTCTTTGAAGGGCATCCGCTGATCTTTATCGAAGAATCGCAGGTCGAAGATTCCGCCGCGGCAGCCGCCGAGCGGGTTGATCTTGATCGAATCCGCCCCGACCTGCAGGAAGTTCAGGAGCGCCATGCGGTCGGACTCGATCCCGCGCGGCCCGACGCGGTCGCGCGCCGCCGCAAAACTCATCAGCGCACGGCGCGCGAGAACGTCGAAGACCTGTGCGATCCCGGCACCTATATCGAGTACGGCTCGATCGTGATCGCGGCGCAACGCCGCCGCCGCGCGCTCGACGATCTGATCAAGCGCACCCCGGCCGACGGAATGATCGCCGGGATTGGCCGCGTCAACGGCGACCTGTTCGAGGACGCGCGTGCTCAGTGCGTTCTGATGTCGTACGACTACACCGTGCTCGCCGGCACCCAGGGTCAGCAGAACCATCGCAAGAAAGACAGGATGTTCGAAATCGCGGAGCGGATGCGCCTGCCGGTCGTGTTCTTCACCGAAGGCGGCGGCGGCCGTCCCGGCGATACCGACGGAGTTGGCGTCGCGGGACTCGATTGCATGGCATTTCAATACTGGGGGCAGCTAAGCGGACTGGTCCCGCTGGTCGGGATCAACTCGGGACGATGCTTCGCCGGAAACGCGGCGCTGCTGGGATGTTGCGACGTGGTGATCGCGACCGAGAACTCGAATATCGGAATGGGCGGCCCCGCGATGATCGAAGGCGGAGGCCTGGGAATCTTCCGGCCCGAGGAAGTCGGCCCGATGAGCGTGCAGGTGGCAAACGGTGTCGTCGATATTCTGGTCAAGGACGAAGAGAGCGCGGTCAAAGCCGCCAAGCGCTATCTTTCGTATTTTCAAGGGGCGACCAACAAATGGGAGTGCGCGGACCAGCGGATCCTCCGCGCGATAATTCCGGAGAACCGGCTCCGCATCTATGATGTGCGAAAAGTCATTGAGACGCTTGCTGACACCGGCTCGGTGCTCGAACTGCGGCGCAACTTTGGGCTTGGAATGGTCACTGCGCTGGTCAGAATCGAGGGGCGTCCGCTCGGCATAGTCGCGAACAATCCGACGCATCTGGCCGGCGCGATCGATTCGAGCGGCGCTGACAAGGCCGCCCGCTTCATGCAGCTTTGCGACGCGTTCGATATCCCGCTCTTGTTCCTGTGCGATACGCCCGGAATTATGGTCGGACCCGAAGTCGAGAAGACGGCGCTGGTTCGCCACGCGGCGCGGATGTTCGTGACCGGTGCGAGTGTCACAGTGCCGTTCTTCACGATCATTTTGCGCAAGGGCTACGGACTCGGCGCGCAGGCGATGGCGGGAGGAAGCTTCAAAGCTCCCATCTTTACCGTCTCCTGGCCGACCGGAGAGTTTGGTGGGATGGGCCTGGAAGGCGCGGTCAAACTCGGTTACCGCAACGAGCTCACCGCAGAGCAGGATCCCGCCAAGCGCAAGCAGTTGTTCGATGAGATGGTCGCGCGGATGTACGCGCACGGGAAGGCGGTCAATACCGCTTCGCATTTCGAAATCGACGACGTTATAGATCCGCTCGAATCGCGGCGCTGGATCATGGCAGGCCTGAAATCCGCGCCGCCGCCCGCGCCTCGAACCGGCAAGAAGCGCCCATGCATCGACACCTGGTAGCAGCGCGCGCGCTGATCGCCGTCGCCGGTGCGATGATGATCGCGGGATGCGCCGGTAGCTCGGGAAACTCGGCTGGTGCCATTGACGCGACGCCGGTCGGAGTCACCTCGAATGCCGCGGTCGCGCGGATCCTGGAAAACTCCTGCTACGGTTGCCACTCGAACGGCGGGACAGTGCCGTGGTACGCGTCAATCGATCCGTCGTATCTATTGTCGGACTCGGCGCGCGCCAAGATGAATTTCTCGGATTGGAACAATTACGATCAATCGACCAAGGCGCAGGCGCGCAGTCTGGCCGCCAGCGTCATCGCCGCGGGCGAGATGCCGCCGTGGGGTTTCACGCTGCTTCATCCTTCGGCCGGGCTTACGGATTCAGACAAAGCCGCGATCGCGCAGTGGGCCGCGACCACACCGGCGCTTCCGGCGCATTGAGCCGCGCTCAGTCGTAGATCCAGGCCGCGGCCACGATTCCGGCGATCAGGTAAGCGAGTCCGAGTCCAACGGTCGCGATCGTCGGCCAAAGGATATCGCTGGCTGGCAGCCCGCGAATCATCAGATCGTTGAATGACTGCATCGCCCACGTCGTCGGAAGCCACTCGGCAAGCGCGCGCATCCATCCGGGCTCGAAATCGACCGGCCACCAGCATCCGCCAATCGCGGACATCGCCATGCTGACCACTGCGCCAAACGCCATGACCGAGTCGTGGGTGCGCGCGATGCAGGCGATGATCAGGCCAAACGCGGCGCCTGCGAACGCGATCGCCGCCGACGGGATGAGCAGCATCAGCGGATCAGTCCCGAGCGAGATTCCGAAAAACCACCATCCGATCGCAAACAGCACAATCATCTGCACCAGGCCGATCAGGAAACGCGACAGAAGCTTGCCGACCAGCGTTCCGGCCAGAGGCGCCCCGCTGACCCGCAGCCGCGCAAGCGTGCCCCAATCGCGCTCATCGATCAGACCGAGCGATATTCCCATCAGCATTCCGATGAGCAGAAACGTGACTCCGAAACCGGGGACGTACTGATCGAAGGCGTTTACCTGCGCCGCTGCGCCGCCGGATGACAGCTCGGTCCATCCCAGAGCGCCCGGAAGCGCCGGTGACGCGGCAGCGGAGAGTGATTTGATCTCGGCGTTGAAATCGGGAGTCGTGAGCGACGGGATCTCCACATTCGCGATCGACAGTTTGGGGAGCACGGGAGCAGGCATCGTGGGTGAAGGGATTGAAATCTCGAGCGGCTTCGATAGCTCGGCCAACTGCTCATGAGTCGGCGGCTTTGGAAATACCGGAGGTTGCGGGATTTCGCTGCTATGCGATCCGGCGGCGGTTCTGAGATCGGCGAGCCATCGGTTGAAGTCTCGCTCGCTCGCCTGCAGTGCCAGCAAATATTCGCGGACCGCGTTCAGTGCTTCGCGCCGCGGTGCGAGCGAGTTCTCGATCGAGGTTTTCGTCGCGGCTACCGAGCGTTCGGCCGCCACCCGGGTCTGCGCTTCCAGGTCGGCAACCGCGCTGCGAAGCTGCGCGTCGAGTTCGCGCTCTGCCGCATCGCGGCGTGCCAGGCTTTCACGGCGA